>CAMWMS010000016.1 GCA_947175435.1 uncultured Lachnospiraceae bacterium
GGAGGCGATGGCTTACCTGTCCGGTATCACTTCCAGAATGGGCAAAGTAGATGACGGCAATACGGTAAGCGATTTCGGCAAAGAAGAGCAGAAGCGCCAGATATCCATTGCGACATCTGTTGTTCCGATCGAATGGGAAGATGTGAAGATCAATGTACTGGATACACCCGGTTTCTTTGATTTTGTCGGAGAAGTGGAGGAGGCAGTCGGCGCGGCTGATGCGGCTGTTATCGTAGTGTCCGGCAAGGCAGGCGTGGAGGTAGGCACAGAGAAGGCATGGGAACTGTGCGATAAATACAAGCTCCCCAGATTTGTATTTGTAACGGATATGGATATCGATAACGCATCTTTCCGTCAGGTAGTGGAGGATATGACTGACAAATACGGTAAGAAACTGGCACCGTTCCATCTCCCGATCCGTGAGAATGAGAAATTTGTAGGGTATATCAATGTCATTACCGAGCAGGCATACCGTTGGGAAGGCAAGGAAGTTGTAGAGTGTGAGATGCCGGAATACAGTAAGGCTAATCTGCAGCTTTACAGAGACACATTGATGGAGGCCGTAGCCGAGACCAGCGAAGATTTAATGGAGCGTTATTTTAACGGAGACAGCTTCTCCGAGGCGGAGATCAGAGCGGCTCTTCGAAGCAATGTTATGGACGGCAGTATCGTACCCATGTCTATGGGATCAAATGTGTTGTGTCAGGGTATCTACACATTGCTGGATGATATCGTGAAATATATGCCCAGCCCGGAGAACCGTGAACTCGCGGGAATCGATCTGAAGAGTAATGAGATCTTCCAGGCGAACTACGACTTTTCCAAACCGAAGTCCGCATATATTTTCAAGACCATCGTGGATCCTTTTATCGGTAAGTATTCACTGATTAAAGTGTGCTCCGGTGTGTTTAAGAATGACGATACGATCTATAATGACGAGAAAGAGGTTGAGGAGAAGATCAATAAGCTCTATGTGCTACAGGGCAATAAGCCGATTGAGGTAAAAGAACTGCATGCCGGAGACATCGGCGCAATTGCAAAGCTGACGGCGGCAAGAACAGGTAATACACTGTCTACCAAGGCGAGAATTATCCGGTACGGTAAGACAGAGATATCCACACCTTATACATATAAGCGGTACAGAGCTAAGAATAAGGGTGACGTGGATAAGGTAGCACAGGCGCTGCAGAAGATGAAACATGAAGATCAGACTTTATGGATCGTCAATGATGCGGAGAATAAGCAGACACTGCTTTACGGCATGGGTGATCTGCATCTTGATGTGATAGCCAGCAGGCTGCTCAACGAGTATAAAGCGGAAATTGAACTGTCTGATCCGAAGATAGCTTACAGAGAGACGATCAGGAAGAAGTCCGATGTAGAGTATAAATATAAGAAACAATCCGGAGGACACGGACAGTACGGCCATGTTAAGATGCGCTTTGAGGCATCGGGAGACCTGGAGTCAGCTTATGTGTTTGAACAGGAAGTAGTAGGCGGAGCAGTGCCTAAGAACTATTTCCCGGCTGTCGAGAAAGGACTGCAGGATTCCGTGAGCAGCGGACCGCTCGCAGCGTATCCGGTAGTGGGTGTCAAAGCGATACTTTATGATGGATCTTATCATCCGGTAGATTCTTCCGAGATGGCTTTTAAGATGGCGACGATTCAGGCGTTTAAGAAGGGCTTCATGGAGGCGGGACCGGTGCTCCTTGAGCCGATCGCTAATTTGCAGGTGACTGTACCGGATTCCTACACCGGTGATGTGATGGGTGATCTGAATAAGAGAAGAGGACGTGTACTCGGCATGAATCCGGCCGGGGACGGCAAGACTGTCATTGAAGCGGATATTCCGGTGGCATGTCTGAATGGTTATTGCACTGACCTGCGCTCCATGACTGGTGGACGCGGAACATATAAATATGAGTTTGCCAGATATGAACAGGCTCCCAGCGATGTACAGGAGAAGGAAGTTGCTGCGAGAGCTAATAAGGTAGCGGAGGCCGGAAGCGAGGCTTAGGGGAATGTCTCGCGGGATGCTATAGATCGACTATAGCGATAGAGAAGGGTCTATAATAGGAACGGGGCGTGGTTGACACGCCCTGTTCCTATTGTGAGAAAAGATTGTTATGCAATCCGCTTGACAAATTCATTCAGTATAATAAAATATTAAGCATGGATATAACGAGCAAGTTTGCTAGATTTGCTCCGCAAACTCGATCGGTTTAAGTGGTGCGGAGCTGAAAGGTATGGTCATAAAATGGCAGAAGTATACAATCACAGAGAAGTAGAGACAAAATGGCAGAAAGTATGGGATGATGAGAAGGCGTTTAAGACTTCTGATGATTATTCCAAACCGAAATATTATGCATTAGTGGAATTTCCGTATCCTTCGGGACAGGGACTTCATGTAGGGCACCCTAGACCTTATACCGCACTTGATATTGTGGCGAGAAAGAGAAGGATGCAGGGATATAACGTGCTCTATCCGATGGGGTGGGATGCGTTCGGTCTTCCTACGGAGAATTATGCGATTCAAAATCATATTCATCCGAAGATCGTGACACAGAATAATGTAGCGCGTTTTAAAGGGCAGCTGCATTCACTTGGATATTCTTTTGACTGGGATCGGGAAGTCAACACAACAGATCCGAATTATTATAAGTGGACCCAGTGGATTTTCCTGAAATTATTTAAGGCCGGTCTGGCATACAAATCAGAGATGCCGATCAACTGGTGTACCTCCTGCAAAGTCGGGCTTGCCAACGAGGAAGTAGTCAACGGCGTATGTGAACGTTGCGGTTCCGAGGTTGTCCGTAAGGTGAAGAGCCAGTGGATGCTTAAGATCACAGAATATGCGGACAAACTGATCGACGGACTTGACACGGTTGACTATGTGGAGAGGGTGAAGGTTTCTCAGAAGAACTGGATTGGTAAGTCTACCGGTGCCGAGGTTGATTTTATCATCAAAGGCAAAGAAGATAAGATGCGTATATACACGACCAGATGTGATACGCTGTTCGGGGTGACGTATATGGTTATGTCTCCGGAGCATCCGCTTCTGGATAAGTATAAAGAGGATATTAAAAACTGGGAAGAAATCGTAGCGTATCGCGAACAGGCGGCAAGAAAGTCTGATTTCGAGCGTGCGGAACTGGCAAAGGAGAAGACCGGTGTTAAGATTGACGGGTTGACGGCAGTCAATCCGGTCAGTGACGTGGAGATACCGATTTTTGTTTCCGATTATGTACTTATGAGTTATGGTACAGGTGCGATCATGGCAGTTCCGGCTCATGATGAGAGAGACTGGGAGTTTGCGAAGAAGTTTGATCTGCCGATCATTGAGGTCGTTGCGGGCGGTAGAGATGTGCAGGAAGAAGTATATACGGATGTGGCCACAGGTACGATCGTTAATTCCGGATTTATCAGCGGACTTGGCGTGGAAGAAGCCAAAGCGAAGATGATCGCATTCTTGGAAGAGAAAGGCATCGGATGTGCTAAAACAAACTTCAAATTAAGGGACTGGGTATTTTCCAGACAGCGCTATTGGGGTGAACCTATTCCGATTGTATACTGCGAGAAATGCGGTTATGTACCGATAGATGAGAGTGAACTGCCTCTGGAGCTTCCGGAGGTGGACAGTTATATGCCGACAGACACCGGAGAATCTCCGCTTGCACTTATGACTGATTGGGTCAACACTACATGTCCGTGCTGCGGTGGTCCGGCGAAGAGAGAGACGGATACCATGCCTCAGTGGGCAGGTTCCTCATGGTACTTCTTGAGATATACAGACCCGAATAATACGGAGGCGCTTGCAAGTAAGGAGGCGCTGGAATACTGGATGCCGGTGGACTAGTATAATGGCGGCATGGAGCATACTACGCTGCATTTGTTATATTCCAGATTCTGGCACAAGTTCCTTTATGATCAGAAAGCGGTTCCCTGTCCCGAGCCTTATGCGAAGAGAACATCTCATGGTATGATTCTCGGACTGAATCCTCATAATTTTGCGAATTTGTCCGTGAAAGAACAAGAGAAGCTGCTTCAGGAGCATGGCAGTGAGAAGGCGGCAAGGGAGGCACTCAAGGAAAAATACGGAGAGATGGCGGAACATCCGGTAGTTAAGATGTCCAAATCCCTCGGTAATGTGGTAAATCCCGATGACATTGTGACAGATTATGGTGCAGACACGCTTAGAACCTATGAAATGTTTATTGGCGCTTTTGAATTAAGTGCAGGATGGAGTGAAGACGGCGTCAAGGGCTGCCGGCGTTTCCTGGAGAGAGTTTGGAAGTTGCAGGATATTCTGACGGATGACATGGCGTATTCTAAAGATTTTGAAACGAAGATGCATCAGACCATTAAGAAAGTCAGCAATGATTTTGAAAATTTGAAATATAACACGGCGATCGCAGCAATGATGGCGCTTATTAATGATTTTTATAAGAAAAATTCCGTGACCAAGGGCGAGTTTAAGACACTGATCACGATGTTGAATCCTGTAGCGCCGCATATTACAGAGGAACTGTGGCAGAGAGTAGGATTTGAGGGCAGAGTGTACCAGACTACATGGCCGGAGTACGACGAAGCCAAGACCGTAGAGTCTACGGTGGAGATCGCGGTACAGATCAACGGCAAGACAAGAGCAACCCTTGCCATTGGCAAAGACGATCCGAAAGATGATGTGATCGCAAAAGCGAAAGAGGTCATTGCAGATAAGCTGACAGGAACGATCGTAAAAGAGATTTATGTTCCGGGCAGGATTGTAAATATTGTACAGAAATAAAAAGTTGAGCTTCGCTCAATTGCGAGATATTGCTCATGAGATGCTGCGCATCCCTGCAAACTCGAAATATGCTATAATTTTTTCAACAAAGATGCCGCGTTTGTGATGCAGGTCGCAGACGCGGCAGTTTTTTGAAAGAGAGAGGGTGTGGTGCTGTGTTTATTAAAAGTGCTATATTACAGTTGGTGATCGCTGCATATGGCATTGTTTTGCAGGATCCTTTGTATGATTTCGCCTCGGCACTGCCGCTTGACGAGAATCTATATATCCATGACAGCCTGATCACGGATCTTAACGAAGACGGGATACCGGAAGTGTATATAGCGGCAGCAAGCGGCTGGCAGTACTGCGTATACTATTATCTGGATGGCGAGGTGTTTACGTTGGATGATCTGACGCCGTGGACGTGGACAAGCGAACTTTGTTATACGTCGAACGGACAGTTAGTCATGTCTGCATATGCACATACCACGGGAACGGAAGGAAATATGCAGTACAGAGTCTATGAATGGGGACCTGAGGGATATTTCCTTGTGGAAGATCTGTGGCAGATTCCTAGTGGGGTGCCGATTGATGTTTCCGGGGAATGGAATCGTGAAGAAAACATGGAATTTTATTATATTTCGGCAGATCAATGTATTGATCCCTATTACAAGCAAATAGATTCAGCGTGGTTAATCACGGAAGCGGGGTATGAACGGAAAATTGCAGCTTTCGGGGAAATGGCGAGTCTGTTTTCTCAGTCTGGAGAGAGATGGGACATGGAATGGTGGAAAGAACATGAGACTTCGGACGAGATCTATTTATCGATTGAAGAAGAATTATTGAATTGGAGAAAAAGATAACGAGACAGAAGATATTATAATACGCCAGAAACTTATGACTTGTGATGATATCATATGCAAGACAAGGGTTTCTGACGTTTTTGTCTTTTAGGATCTTCTGTTTTTACTCAGTTTCATTAATTTGTCGATCTTATCCAGTTCTTCCGGCGTAGAGTAACTGCGTATCGTGGCGGTGATTGTTTCCACTTCTTCTTTTGTGAAAGAAATGTGGTTGTCCCTGCCTCTTTTTGCGATCGCCATAAAGAATGGCATCATTTGCTCTTTGGTGAGAGACTGACTCTCAAAGACAAGGGATTGCAGAAAGTCCAGCTTTGCTTTGTCAATATGCGCAACAGCCGGATCGTCCATCCAGTTTCCGGTCATGATATCATCCTTTCTACCGCTTCGATCATAGTCTGATTCGTGCGGAATCCGTTTTTAATATGATTGTAACAAGGACTGTTTTTGATTGTACAAAAATATATTATGACTCTTGTGTGTCTGTGTTTTGCTGGAACATTTCGTACATGGCCTTTTGTTCCGGTGTGAGCATGTTCGTTAACATATCCATCATGGAAAATGGTGCAGCATCGTCGAAACCAGATGATTCTTCTGAATCTTCTGCAGCACCACTGCTGTTTTTTGAGGAAGCGAACTCATCGAAAGGCGATGCTGCGGAAAGATCGGGAAAGATTTCCTGCAGGGCGGACATGGTCTGGGACATTTCCTGCATGGTTTCCATGGTCTGTAACATGTTCTGCATCTGTTCCAATTGTCTGATTTCTTCGGGGGAAGAGTAGAGACATAACTGCCGGCACAGCTCGCGCAGATCCGGCTTTTTATCGGAAGGTATACTGCATCCGCTGATCTGAAAAGGATGCCGTCTGACATAACTCATTGTGTATTGCAACTCCATATATTTAATATAGATCGCCAAGAGCTTTTGCATGGAGGGATCTATGTAGGGGAGAAGAACCTTCCATTTTTGAATACTGTTGGTAGTGTATAAGGCATCGAATGCCATAACGTTTGCTGCTTCTTCATTTTTAGCTGCCATAGGGTATGCCTTTCTGATGCCATGGTGCACTGATTTTTCTCTACAGTATATGACACATGTGAGAAAAATAGGCTCTAAAGTGCAAGAGCCTATTTCCCAGATGTGAAATCAAATAGATGTGTAAAAGGGGAGTTTCATGGATTAGTTACCGCAGCAGCTGGAAAGGATCAATAACCAGATCAGAGTGTTGCAGCAGCCGTTGTCGCCGTTATTACCGAACAGACTGAAGCCGTTGCCGTCACATCCACAGCCGTCATTGTTGTTGCCACAGCAGGATAAGAGGAGCAGGATCCAGATCCAGGAGCCGCATCCGTTGCCGCCGAAAAAGCTGCCGTTATTATTATTGTTGCATCCGCAGTGAGTTGCTGATAAATCGCTCATTGTTAATTCCTCCAAATGTTGTTTATGGTTTATCTTATGAGCATAGGGCATATGTGTTACAAATTTTAAAATTGTTCTGTGCAGCGATACAGCCAGGGGATGTTTGTTGTGACTATTTGTGGCGATATGAAGACTAAGGTGGTTTTGTGAAAGTGAAAGGATTTTTATAAAAGAAGAATTTACAACAGGTTGTGTTTCGAGTATAATAAATATGTATGAGTATATCTATATCTGGTATTGCCATAAGGATAAAGGAGTGTTGGGAATGAGCAGAGTATTTCGGACAAAACGTATGAGGATGACAGCGTGGCTGCTTTCGGCGGCTGTTTTCATGGGAAGTATGGACGTCAATATGCTTACTGTGCAGGCGGCGCAGGAGGGGAACTTATACGCGGAGGAAAATCCGGAAATAACAGAAGATATGACGTCGGTGGCAGATTCGGTAGCTGCCGATGAGACTGTGGTTGATAATCCGGATACCGCCGGAGAAACACAGTCGGAGCAGGGTACTGTGCCGGAGGGAGAAACGCAGATTGAGAACCATGCGGGAAGTGCGGAAGCATATAGTATTTCTGAGGAAGTTGAAGTAAATGCACCGGCAGCACAGGCGGATGAAGGAGACGGCGAAGAGACAACGCCGGCAGGACCGCAGAGAGTTGTTGTTTCCGGTATCACAGTATCCAATAAGCTTTATGATGGCACATCGGCCAGAGCAAACGGCACTTTGAAGGCGATTGTACCGAAAGAAGCATCGGCAACATCCAGAGAGGAAGATGTTACATCGCTGGTGGAATTCAGATACAGTATTTCTGGCACTAAGGCGGATAATACGCCATATAGTTACACCTCGGACAGCACGACGGATGGCACTATTGTGACTGGAATGCCTAAAGATGCGGGAAACTATACTCTCACAGTGACCGCTGCGGATTCGAACGGAAAATATGCGGGATCACAGGGAATTCAGTTTGTAATTAATAAGAAGACAATCACTATCAAGGCAAGTGATAAGCAGAAGAAAATCGGAGATCCGCTTCCGACGTCTTATGACTATACAGTTAGTGGTCTGGTAAACGGGGAAAAGCTCACTAAGGAACCAGATCTGGTCTGTGACATCACGGAAGAAACGAAGGATACGACGGGTAAATATACGATCACTGCGAAAGACGCAGAGGCGGGATCGAACTATATTATTACTTATCTTGAGGGAACACTGACCGTATCAAATAAGGAAACGGTTGAGATTTCCGGTATTACCGTGTCCGATAAAGTATATGATGGTACGCCGGTAGTATGCGATATCAGTAAGGTAAAGGTGACATCGTCCGGAACGGAAATTTCTGGATTGGCATTACAGTACAGCATCTCGGGCGGGCAGAAAGACGGGACACTGTACACTTCAAATAATATTACCGGACCGGATGATCCGGAGAATAAGACAGGTACACCGAAGGAAGCCGGCATATATACACTGAAGGTAGTGGTCATATCCGATAAATATAGAGGCGAATTCAGAAGAGATTTTTCTATTACCCAAAAACCCGTGACACTTACGGCGAAGGATATGGATATTAAGCAAGGCGACGAGATTCCGACAGAATTCGATTATAAAGTAGAGGGATTGCTGCCCGGTGATGAAATAACGAAGGAACCGTCATATACCTGCGACATTTCTAACACGGAGAAGACTGGAAAGTATACAATCACACCACGTAACGCATCTGCGGGATCGAATTATGTAATCCAATATGTATCGGGCACTTTGACTGTATTAGAGAAGGATCGCATCACAATCTCTGGTATTACGACAACACCGTCTCCAAAAGTGTATGACGGCACACCAGTTGTTTGCAATACAGATAATCTGAAGGTTGTATTAAACCAAAGCGGCGTCGAGAATACGGACATCACGGATAAGGTTGATTTTGAGTATAGTATTGAGGGTACGCTGGCGAACGGCAGGGCATATTCGTCCGGTGACATCGTGAATGGTATGCCGAGCGCAGCCGGAGAATATACGATTACCGTGACTGCGTCATCCAAACAAGAGGAGACTGACAAGTATCGAGGATCAATGGAGTATTCGTTCAGTATCGCACAACGACCGATAGTCATTAAGGTGGGCGATCTGGAGATTAAAACAGAAGATAAGCTGCCGGACCGGAGTGATTATTCTTATGAGATTGCCGGCATGGGGTTATTGGAAGATGAGACGCTGTTAAAAGAACCGGTATTTACCTGCGATATTCAGAATACCGATATGATAGGAACATACGATATCGTAGCAGCGGATGCAGATGCAGGCCCAAATTACAGGATCACATATCAGTCTGGGACCCTGACGGTAGTGGAGAAGGAGATTGTTCCGACGAGAAACTTGCTTCGGATCATTGCGCCAGCACCGGTGCCCAATGTGGAAAACGGTACGCCTATCGATAAGATTGAACTGCCGGAGACTGTGAAGATTGTAACGAGGTATATCGGCGCGGAAGAAAATGAGTTGACAGAGATAAACGAAACGGCTGCGGTAACGTGGGAGAGAGTAGCGACAGATGGTACTTCATACAGCCCGCGCAATGAAGCGGAACAGACCTTTATAATGGGAGGTAACGTGGTTCTGCCAGCGGAGATCGATGAAGGTGAGGTGTCCCTGCGGGTAACAGTGCAGGTCAGCGTTCGTGAGAAATATGCGGTCAGGGATGCAGTGGCAGTTCCGACAGCCAGTATTGCTACTGGAAGCGGTGTGCGCCGCGGGACGATGATCAAACTGTCTTGTGAGACAGAGGGCGCCGAGATTTATTATACGTTAGACAGCTCGAAACCTGATAAGGGAAGCGATCGATATTCACTCTATAATAATCCGATTGAAGTGAAGGTGAACGGATTTACGGTGATCTGGGCGTATGCGCACAAGCAGGGACAGCCGGACAGTGATACGGTGAAATTCTATTATTATATCGACTCGCAGGCAGGTGGAGAGGGTGATGAACCTGAAGTGCCTAAGGAAGATATACCTAGCAACGGAATTATTCCCGAAGGACTGTGGATGACGGAAGTCTCGGAGTATACTTATACCGGAAAGGCAATCAAGCCTGAGGTCAGGGTATATGACTATAAGACGCGGCTTGTGGAAAAGAAGGATTACACCATAAGTTATGCCAACAATACGAACGCGGCGGATCGTAATGCGGCCAAGGCACCGTCGATTATCATCGTGGGTAAGGGTAATTATGAAGGCAAGGTAACGAGAGCCTTTACAATTACGCCCAAAGATATAAGTGACACGGACGTCATTATAGATGATATCGCCGTAGCATACAACGGTAAGAAGGCACAGAAGCCGGCTCCGGCGGTGTTATGGAACGGTAAGAAGCTTGCGGTTAACAAGGACTATATTGTACGGAATGAAGATAATCAGGAGGCTAGCTACAAGGATGTGGGCGTGTATACCTTAAATGTGTCTGGTATCGGTAATTATAAGGGAGAAAGAACCTTCCAGTTTACGATTACGGACGGCATATTGGTATCGAAGCTTACCGTGGCAAAAATACCGAATCAGACCTATACGGGTGCTGCCATTAAACCGCAGCTTACGGTCAAGGAGAAAGGTAAGGTATTGATCCTGGACGAAGATTATACCGTAAGATATGAGAATAATACGAATGTCGGAACTGCGACAGCCGTTGTTATAGGAAAAGGAAATTATGTGGGAACGAAGAGGGTGACCTTTAAGATTACGGAGGTTGCCTCCCTGAACAAGGCGAAAGTAGAGCTTTCGTTTGGCAATACGTCGCCGGTCTATACGGGTAAGCCGATTTACGCTGATAAAGAGACAGTGATGGTCAATGTCAAATTGGACGGTGAGACAGTAGCCCGTACGCTTACAAAAGATACGGATTATGAGGTTGAGTATACCAATAATGTGAAGGCGGGAACTGCAACTGCAATATTTACGGGTAAGAACGCATACAGCGGAAAGATTAAGAAAACTTTTAAGATTACTGCATATGACATTAGTAGGGTAAATATTCGCTTAGAGAAGTCTTACATTTATGTGAAGGGCGGATGTAAGCCGGAGCCGATTGTAAAATTTGGTGGTCAGACCTTGAAAGCGGGTACAGATTATACGCTGGCATACAAACAGAATAATTCGGCAGGTAGTCAGGCTGTACTGACGATCAAAGGCAAGGGCAACTTTACCGGAAGCGCAACCAAAGAGTATGAGATTACGATGCAGGATATCGGTAAGATGACGGTAACTGCCGCTGATAAGGTTTATCAGAATAAGAAGAATATTTATAAGACGACCGTTCAAGTGACAGATATAAACGGTAAACGTCTGGTAGCGGGTAAAGACTATGACAAGAACATGGAATACTCTTACGCCGAAAGAACCCTAATTAATAAAACTTACAAGAAGGCAGGAGATCCGGTGGGTGTGGACGATATCATTCCGGCCGGAACCAAGATCAATGTGAAGATCACGGCGAAGGGCAGGGATTATAGCGGAATCGTATCGGGGACTTATAGGATCGTTGGTGCGAGTATTGCGAAGGCGAAAGTGAGCATACCTGATCAGACCTATACAGGCAAAGCGATTACGCTTGATACACTTGATCCGCAGAAGATTTATGTGGAAGTAAATGGCACGGCCTTAAAGCCGGAGGAGTATGAGATAGTGGAAGGCAGTTACAGCAATAATATCAACAAAGGTACGGCTAAAGTAGTGATTCGCGGACTGGGCAATTATGGTGGTACGAAGACGGCTACATTTAAGATCAAAGGAAAGGGACTCGGACTTTTCGGTTTATAGTCCTAACGGGCAGGGCTCTCATGATGGGGGTCCTGTTTTGATACAGTGTAAATTGGAGAAATTGTGTAAATTATGACAAAACACTTGCATAAATCTCAAGATATAGTAAAATTATACTATATGCTAATAAGTCAGATTGGGTTGTTAGGCACATATTATTATGATAAAGGAGCGGGTCCCCTATGGCGGGATTTGAAGTTTCCGGCAGAAGATTCCGGACAGAGTCAGATTATCAGGCAGCCCTGCGGGATCAGGCGAAGATTGAGAAAATCAAATCACAGGTCAATATGGAGCAGCCGGGAGAAGTAATTACGCTGTATGCCGACATCGGTGCGGGAGTATATCGCTTTGAAACGGTTGTCGGTAATGATTTCGATGATGAGATCTATGAGCTGGCGGAGCAGTATAAGCGGCAGGGATATAATAAGGACAGCAGACTTCCGTCCGGAAAGAAGAAAAAGAGCAAGGCGGGAAGTCCCCGAAAAGAAGCCCGAAGAACGGGGAAAACAACTCCCTTAAAAGAGAAGAAAGTATCTCTGGATGAATTTGATAAAGAGATGCAGAAAGAAATTCTCCATGAATTGAAAAAAAGGGAAAAACGCCGTAAATTAGCGGTTGTTATATGTTCATTTGTGGCGGTTCTTTGCTTTGGATATTTTGGGATTTATTATTATTTTTCCGACCGTACCCAGGCGGATTATGAGGATCTTGCAGAACTTAAGGGTAAGGGGAACAGCACCCTGACGGGAAGTCTTTTTCGGGAAATTCACTATTCAGAGGATGAGACGATACAACTGGAGGTTTTGGAGGAGTACCGGACTTTATATAGTAAGAACAAAAAACTAATCGGATGGCTGAAAATTGACGATACAAATATAGATTATCCGGTTATGCAGACGGCTAACAACGAGTATTATCTGGATCATAATTTTAATCAGGAATATGATAAGAACGGCAGTCTGTTTTTGGATAAGGATTGTGATGTGGTGCATAGAAACACGAATCTGATCATATACGGTCATCACATGAAATCAGGCAAGATGTTCGGCAACCTGAATCGATACAGCAGTGAAGATTATGGTAAGAAGCATTCTCGGATTCAATTCGATACGATCTACGAGAAGGGGACATACGAAATTATGTACGTGTTTCGGTCGAGAATATACAATGAGGATGAAGTAGTATTTAAGTATTATCAGTTTTTTGACGCCGCATCAGAGAAGGAATTTGACTCTAATATGCAGGAAATGGCGGAATTGTCACTCTATGACACCGGAGTGACGGCAAGCTACGGAGACGAACTCCTGACATTGTCTACCTGTGATAGTTCCGAGACAGATGGCAGGTTCGTGGTGGTGGCGAAGAGAGTACGGGAGGAAAATTAGTTTTTTTACATAGATAGAAATGTGTAAGGGAATGAGGAAAGAGTAATGACAAAAAAGACAGCATTGAAGAAATCAAAAAGAAGATTAAAAAGAACAGTGAGACGCAGTATCGCAGCAGTACTGATGGTTACGGCGATTGCCGTAGCAGCGATTCCCGTGCCGGAGAACCTGGCAGACGAATCGGATGAGACGACAGGCGGCGATGCGGGTATCCAATATGTGGATGCAACTGGGGATGAATATGTGTCAAACCCCGGCAACACGGTCAATAAGTATGTGGATTATACGGATGATCAGTTGGTTGCGGCTGTGACGGGGGATTATCCTGATCTGGAGCAGACGGAGATCGTAGTGCGGGACGGACAGTCGCTCGTGTTGACATGGCAGTTCTTGTCTGAGCCCATTAATTCTCAGTTTGGTCGTCTATGCAGATATAATAATTATTTTCCGAGAGATGTTGTAAACCTTGGTCTGCAACCCAATAAAAATTATTTCGTAGTGAAAGCGACGGAATTTAACAATTATTTCGGTGCAAATGGTGATCCGAAGAGCTGTGGCATTGAGTATATGGACAATCTGAGTCCGAGCAATCAGTTTTATCCCACCAATGCTCTTACATACAGTTATATGGATTATGATCCACTTTCGGGTGCCGTGATATTGGATGAGAAGACCGTGGCCTTCTTTCAGAAATATTTTGAGAGAGATTTTAATACAAAGACGGAGGAATTTAAAGCATATTATGCTGCAAATGATCCTTCTTTAAATCCGCCGGAGGATATGATAAGAACACCTGCGAATCTGGACAGTGATCAGCAGATCGATTTCTTCTGTGAACATAATAACATTCTGAAGGGAACGAAGTACAGACTGACATCGGCTACAGATCAGAGACTCGGACAGAGCAACAGTGAGCTCGTCTACGTAGCATACAGTAACGAGAAGTCTGAGGAACTCCCTTACGGTTATGTAGATGTGGACGGTTACCTTGTACTGCTTGATGTTCGTTACATTAGTACAATAGCTGATAAGGCGTTCTACAATGTACAGAATGTGGGACAGATCGACTTTTCCGATAAGGTACAGTATATCGGTGAAAGTGCTTTTGAAAATTCCGGAATTACCAGCGTGGTGATCGGTAATGCAGATATGATTGGTAATCGCGCGTTCTATGGCTGTCAGAAACTGACGGAGATACATTTCACGGATACGGCGGATACTTATGCAATCGGGGCGGAAGCCTTCCGCATGTCTGGTATCAATACGCCGCTTACGCTTCCGTGGACGCTTAAGACAATCGGACATGGTGCTTTTTCAAGTTGTCTGAGTCTGAATGAGATTAAATTTGATGACAGAATCAGTGAATGTGACATAGGTGATTATGCATTTTTTGATGATACCAGACTGACGACGGTTAATTTTGGCACGGCCAAGATCAAGAATCTTGGTAAGGGAAGCTTCGCGGTGCAATCACCTAGCGGGGATTCCTTGCAGAACTTTTCCTTCCCGAGTGAAGGACTTAGCAATATGGACGATTATGTTCTTGCGAACCACAGAAATCTGACGGAAGTCAATATACAGAATTATACTAAGAAAATACCGGAATCTACTTTCTATAACTGCTTTGGATTAAAGAAAGCTGTATTTTCCGAGAAATGCGGAACGGCAACCTTTGATGAGGGCTTATTCCGTTATGTGACGGATCCTGAGTTCTGCGTATACGGTCCGGAGTTATATGCGGACGGACCGGCGTACCCCAGAAGAAGTACTTGGGATGCGGTCAGAAATGACGGTAACGGAATCCCGTATGTTTATGAGAGCGGCGGTAAGACATATTATGAGATGGCTTTGGAGAGCGAGGATGGCAATCGTTACCGCTATGGGGCAGGTAATGACGGGGAACTGATCTCCTGTGCTTTGATTGATTCTAACGCGAAGAGTATTGACATTGTCATTCCGAGCAAGATCGGTAATTTTGATATCAAGAGTATTGGTTCGGAATGTTTCTCTAATAAGGAGCTTCGCAGTAAAATCAGAAGTATAACGATACAGAACCGATCTGTCAGCACGATTGCCGATGGAGCGTTTAGGGATCTTCCTTCATTGGTTAAAGTACGGATTGGCGATTCCGTGACGAACATCGGCAGAGATGCGTTTGCAGGATGTAATAGATTATATGATGTATATTTCACGAAACCGTCTGCGGGATATGAAGCATTGGTTATGGAGGACAGTGCTTTCGTGACTACGGGAAGTCAGCTTACGTTCCATGGAGATATCGTGGAAGACTATGCGCCTTTTGAGTGGGCAACAGATATGTCACATGTATTGAAGGATCAGGATAATGTCAATCTTCCGGCGATCAATGTGTGTTATCAGAGCCTGTGGGACAGCGAAGTGGGTACGCATCTGACGGTAATGTGTGATAAGAACGGGGAAGTCACTCTGTTAGATTATCCGAAGTTCAGTGATCTGGATGTGGAGAACGTGAACGATCTTGATGAAGAACTGCGGGATTACTGTAAGGATATGGAGAGCTATTATTACTATACGGTATATGACAGCGGTGACGCCGTGGAACAGATGCGGAGAGAATATGCCTATATCTGGAATGCGAAGCAGCAGGAACGGGATCAGGTTGTTCTGGATAACGGAATGGTGATTACGGAGGCTGAATATAATCAGGAACTGGAGCAGAGATACGGACCTTGGATTAATCCAAATTATTGTGAGCCGGGATTTTGGAAAAGTTATCTGCCGACGAGTGCTGGCACAGAAACAGCGAAAACAGGTTTGGTCGATTTGTTATTTGAGCCGATTGTTGCAGAAGCGGGGGCGAATCCGACACCGTATTTTAAAGCTAATCCATATAACTTTATGGATAATTATAAGAGTTATTTGAATGATCCTGAATATGAATCATTCCCTGATTATAAGAAGGTTCCAGATAAAGTATGGACATTCATCAATGCAACACAGGAAGTAGTAGTTCCGGCGGGCGTAGACTCTATTGATGTCAGCGCTTATGCGAAAGCAAACGGCGACAATTATGACACATATATAAGAAAGAAGAGAACGGCAGCAAGCAACAATATGTATACACGCAGCACAAACGGTGCAACGCCCGGATTGTTCAGCGGTTATTATATGGATTATGCGGAAGGTGATCAGCGCGAAGAAAATCCGAACGGTAATGATCATTTAAGGAGCGTTATCCTGACAACCGTAAAGAAATTACCGGATTATGTTTTTGACAGTTGCGAGCAGTTGGAGAGAGTAGTGCTCGGCCAGGCTGAAGAAATCGGAGCACTTCCTTTTAGAGGCTGCGGCAATCTGACGAGTGTGGTCGGTAACGAGAAATATCCGGCAGAGAATGGCATCATCTACGAGCAGGATGCGAATAACGCTGGGAAATATAGAATCATTGAGTGCCTCATGACCAGAGGCAAACCGAATACAGGTGATGAGAATCTGGAGAAAACTTCCGTAGCGCCTGATCCCGACAGGTTGATTAGTAGCGTAACCGAGATTGCGGAGAGTGCTTTTGAAGGCTGTGACGGAATATCAGTAATTGATCTTTCTACGGCGGAAGGATTGGGGATTATACCGGAAAATTGCTTTAAGGATTGTTTAAGCCTAATCAATGTAAAATTGCCGAGAACTGTTAATAAGATTAGAGATGATGCTTTCAGCGGTATAGCGAATGCGACGCATCCGTTGGCAATAACCATTCCCGGACGGGAAGTTGATATAGCGGATATGGCATTTGATCCGAAACGGAATGTGACGATTTATACTTACGAAGATTCCGCGGCATATCGTTATGGAAAACGATATGAGGGTCAGGGCATGAAGGTTGAAGTGTTGAATGCTTTTCGTGTTATGTTCTATGACTATGACGGAACGCAGGTCGGCGCGACTCAAATCGTAGATCATGATACAGGTGGCAGCAAGGCGACAGCGCCGCCGGAGGAGGAGACTCTGAGGCAGGCGGATCACAGACCGGGTTATAAGTTCAGCCATTGGGAGACCACCGGCGGTATGACGTTAGATGATCCGATTACAGACGATATGACCGTATTCATCGCACAGTATGAGTCAGATGGTTCCATGATTAATGGCAAGTATGTAGTGGAGTTCCTTGATGGTATAGACGGTCATAGATTGAGCGGACGTAACTCCAGCGATGATGACGGTAAGTATTATGTAGAACCGAACAGCAGCTTTATGGATCTGGGATGGGAGGCTCCACAATATGCCGATCACACTAAGGAAGGCAAGGAATTCCTGCAGTGGAGTAATAACTGGACGGAGAACACAACGATTGATGCCAATATGACGATCATTGCCCTATACCGTGATGTTGCGACCAGCGGCGGATCTACGAATACAAGCGGCGGTTCCACGAACACGAGCAGAGGTTCTACCAGCGGCGGAAGTTCCAATACATCGAGAGGAAGTACTACATCCTCATCGGGTAGTACATCATCGTCCTCGTCCAGCAGTTCGACGAGCACGACGTCATCTACGTCCAATACTTCATCGTCTACGGCGGCAAGTTTTACGGTGACGGTTGTAAACGGCAGCGGAAGCGGTACGTATGCACAGGGTTCTACCGTTGTGATTGCGGCGAATGAACCTGCAGCGGGTATGGTATTCCAGAAGTGGACGACGGAGTCTAACGGGGTTACGTTGGCGAGTGTCAGTCTGCCGGCTACTACCTTTACGATGCCGGCGGGTAATGTGACAGTGACTGCGAATTATGTGGCAGCAACAGCACCGGCGGCGAATACAGGCAATAACGGCGGAGGCGGTGGCAACACCGGCGGAAGCGGCAGTACTCGTGTGGATATCACGAAGCCCGGCATATCCAATAAAGATCTGGCAACTGCCAATGCCAACGGTACGACTGATAACTTTATCGTGAAGATTACGGAGACGGATGAGGCGACCAGAGCGGTAGCTGAAGCACTGACGAACAAGTACGGCAACTTGGATAATATCTTGTATTATGCGATGGATATCAGCTTGTGGGATTCCACAGGAACCTACCAGCTTACGGGTGAACAGCTTGCAGGAATTACAGTGGATATCACGATTCCGATTCCGGATGCACTGGTGGCGTATGGCGGTAATAACATGGCCGGTGCGGTTGTGAACGGTAATCAGTTAGAGAATTTGAACGAGAACTTTACAACGATAAACGGTGTTCCTTGTATCAGATTTACGGCTTCGCACTTTTCACCGTATACAGTCTATGTAGACACGGGAAATCTGACAGAGGGTATGCTGGATACTACACCTAAGACCGGAGATCCGATTCATCCGAAGTGGTTCTTATCCATCGGTCTGGCATGCTTATCCATTATTCTGTTCATGAAAAAGGATAAGGCTGCTAAAGTGAAAACGGCATAAAGGAAATCCTATGGGAAAAAAAGTAAGAAATCTGATTGGTATACTGCTCCTTGTTACGGCAGTGGCAGTTACACAGATCCCTGTATCAGATGTGGAAGCGGCTCCGACCTCTTCCGCATCTGATTTTCAGATGGATGGAACAACATTAGTGAAATACAACGGCACGGCTGAGGACGTGTCTATTTCCAATTATGTCGAGCGGATAGAAGCTGGAGCCTTTGCGGGCAATGATAATATCAGGCATGTGACGATCGGCGAGTCAGTGGAGGTTATAGGATCCGGGGCATTTACTGGGTGTAATAATCTTGTGAGTGTTTTGATTCCGGATTCGGTAAAGACGATAGGAAATGCGGCTTTCAGTGGTTGCCCATCCTTAAGGGAAGTGAATGTCGGAGTCGGGCTGAGCGATCTGGGTAACGGTGCCTTTGCGGGAGATTATAATCTGTCAGACGTTCATTTTGACAGCAGTAACCCCCAATTTACATGTGACGAGGGAGCAATCTATAATAAGAACGGCAGAAATACGCTGTATCAATTGCTTGCAGGCAGGAGAGGAGACAGCTATTCGATGCCGTCTACGGTTGTGAAGATCAAACCGTATGCTTTTTGGGGCGACTATAATCTGGAGAAGGTAAATATCAGCAGCAATGTGAAGGAAATTTCCGCATATGCCTTTTCCAACTGTAAGAATCTGAAAGAAGTTAATATTCCCTATTCTGTTAAAAACATTGACATGAAAGCTTTTGAGGACTGTGTCAGATTGCGGGAGATCGAGATTCCGCCTTCTGTCGGTACGATTCACAGCACGGCATTCGACGGATGTACGAGGCTGGAAATCCAGGCGGAAGTCGGCACTGTAGCGAATACCTTTGCGCAGTCGCTGGATCTGGAAGATATCGAAGTGTCAGAGTATGAGGAAGCGCCAAATACTGAGAGCGTAAGCGGAAATGA
The DNA here is from genome assembly GCA_947175435.1 of uncultured Lachnospiraceae bacterium. Taxonomy (GTDB): domain Bacteria; phylum Bacillota; class Clostridia; order Lachnospirales; family Lachnospiraceae; genus UBA3282. Next base: position 19,613 of record CAMWMS010000016.1, read on the forward strand.
TGTATCTGGTGGAGATGATACAGCGCAGATTGTGGCACCGGTAGATTATTATCACGAAGTGTCGCATATGAATGCGATGGAGGCAGAAGAGGATGCCGCGGTTAAGGGTAAGACGAGAGTAATCGGCCGCGAGGCGTTTATCCTGATTGACAATGCAAACGCCACGATCAATGTGGGAAGTACGGGTGAGACGATAGGCGGTACTCCGGTGGAGGATACACCGACCGATACCGTGCCGGGACTTACAGGGTCGGAAGACGCGAAAGGCGGTTCCTTCCCGAAGTATACCATAGTGAACGGTTCCGTGATTGCTGCGCAGGCATATTATGATGATGACATGACGTCTTTTGATTTTCCGGATGGAATAGTAAAAATTGGTGACTTCTCTTTTGCGAGGTCGTCGCTACAGTCCGTGCAGATTCCGAACGGCGTGGAAGAGATTGGTTATGCGGCATTTTATCACTGTGATGGATTGACTAATGTGGTCATCCCGAACAGTGTGCGTAATATTGCAGCTTCCGCATTTGCCGCAACTCCGTGGCTGTCAGAGTGGAAACAAAGCGGTAGCGGAGATTTCCTGATCGTAGGTGACGGCATTGTGTTGGCGTACAAGGGAAGCGGCGGTGTCGTTTCCGTTCCCTCGGGGGTAAAACAGATCGGGGCAGAGGTATTTAGAAATAATAAAAACGTGACCGGCGTGATTCTGCCGGACAGCGTGGAAGTGATCGGTGAAGCAGCTTTTGAGAATTGCAGTAACCTTACATCCATAGAGGGCGGCAATCAAGTAAGAGAAGTTCGGGACAGAGCTTATGCGGGTTGTCCCATTAGTACGGTACATGTTCCGGCAGCGGCTCAAAAGATCGGACTGCGTGCTTATGACAGTACGGGGGCACAGAAGGCGGCGGACAATGGCGTTATTGTGTTTGAGGCAGAAACCATACCGCAGCTGTCCTATGAGGATACTTCGACGAAAGTATACAGAGAAGACTATCGGGATCTGGCTTTTAAGGGGAATATGATCGCCGTGATCCCTGAGAGCGTAAGCGACTTGGCAGATACGGTACTGGATGATGCACAAGCTGGTTTTAACGGTGTAATCTGTAAAATGGCAAAGGAAGCAGCGGACGGAGAAGGCGGTACGTTGCAGATCGTCGGCAGACGCGGATTCGGTAGTTTACCCGCAGCCGGTGAAACCTGTTCCATAGACGGCATGACTTATGTGTTGGAAGAGGGTACGGAGGAGCTGGGAAGCGGTGTGTCACAGGAGGAAGCCCGTGAGGGAATAGATGTGCGGATTAACAGTTATTCATTACCGCAGGATGGTATGAGCGGTGCAGTGATGGAAGGCTCCGAGGGAAACTATGTGTTGACAATCACCGACAGCGAAGAAGCAAAAGCCGAAATCAGTGATGTTTATAAGAAAATATACGGTAACAGGCTGCCGCACAATCTGTGTGCGTATGAGATCAGTATGACGGAAGCACAGACCGGCGTTCCAATTACCGGACTGGGTAAGCAGAGCGTGGAAGTCACACTTCCGATTCCGAAAGGCGTAGGAGAAGATAATCTGCATGTAGTCTGTCTGGATGCGGATGGGCAGCTTGAAGAGGTGGAGAGCAGAGTTGTTTCTGTGGACGGCATGGATGCGCTTATGTTTTCGGCGAAGCATTTCTCTCCCTACGGTATTTATAATTACGGAAATAGCACAGTGGTTGCGGACGTACAGGACGGTCAGGCGGTTTTCGCCTCTCTTGGTAAAAAAGATGCTTCACCGGATACCGGCGATTACAGTATTCATCCGAAGTGGTTCTTTAGCGCGGGAATGATTTGTACCGCTATGGCGTTGTTCTTCTATCGTGGGGGAAACCGCAGACGAAGAAAGATAAAGTAGCCGATCAAAACGTACGGGAATATATAACAGGATGTAAAAAAAGACACTGAACATGGTAAGACTCTCGGCATAGAATAAATCTATAGTCGGGAGTTTTTATTATGCAGGAAAGTTCATCGGGTTTCCTATATGACAAAGGCTGAACGACAGTAGAACGAAATATGGTGGGATTGTCGTGAATCGTGTCAGAAAGCAGGTTGGATGTACTGATCATATACAAGAGGATATCGTAACAGAAGATGTTACCGTGGCAGTTCTTGATACGGGTATCGGTGTGCATCCTGATTTTGAAGGTCGCATCGTTGATTTTGCCGATTTTGTGAATGACCGACAGGGAAGCTATGACGATAGCGGCCATGGTACTCATGTGGCAGGCTGCGTGGGCGGAAGCGGATATGCGTCCCATGGAGTATACAAAGGGATAGCTCCGGCCTGTCGGCTGTGTGTAGGAAAAGTACTGGATCAAAACGGAGAAGGCAGTATAGACAGTATGCATCGGGGCATCCTATGGATTATGCAGAATCGTATCCGTTATCAGATCCGCGTGCTTAACATATCGCTGGGCATCGGAACCAGCGGGGAGAGAGAACGCATGAAGGAATTGATAGATCTTCTGGATGAGGCGTGGAAACAAGGAATTGTAGTAGTGTGTGCAGCCGGTAATAACGGTCCGGGGGAGGGTACGGTATCGCCCCTCGGAAGCAGCCGCAGGGTGATCACGGTAGGATGTCATGAAGGAGGGTATTTTGGTTCCCGCAGAGATCTTTGTGAGAATTATTCCGGCAGAGGCAGCCGCGATATGCTGTACCGCAAGCCCGATGTTGTGGCGCCCGGAACGGATATTGTATCCTGTAATCTGAAGTTTCTTGGAAATCCGAGGAACGGTTACCGCAATGCCTATATCAGGAAGAGCGGAACTTCCATGGCAACACCTATTGTATCCGGTGCGGCTGCGCTTTTACTGCAGAAATATCCGGATATGAGTAATGAGCAGGTGAAACGCCGGATGATCTACAGTGCCCGTGATATGGGAGATTCATGGAATAAGCAGGGGTGGGGAATGATAAATCTGGAAGAAATGTGCGGTACGGGTTGACACAAATGGTATGATTGTATACAATTATACGTGGCGTACATCCATGCGACAATGTGGTATGAGAAATAATATATTGATCGTAGCGGATAGACACGGAAAGGTACGTGACAGCTATGTATGATGAGAGAACTTTTGCGAATCGTCCGGTAACCATGAATGATCATAATAATCTTCTGGAAATAGAAGAGCATATGTACATTTTGGATGATGTTCAGAAACCTAATGTGTTTCGGAATATGTTTCCTTATTCCGAAATACCTAAGATTCCGTTTAACGACAGGACAGTGCCGCATAATATGCCTAAGGATATTTGGATTACGGATACCACGTTTCGGGATGGTCAGCAGTCCAGAGCGCCCTATACAACGCAGCAGATCGTTACAATCTATGATTATCTGCACAAGTTGGGCGGACCAAACGGTATGATCCGTGCTTGTGAATTTTTTCTGTATAGTAAAAAGGATCGGGACGCGGTATATAAGTGTATGGAGCAGGGGTATCAGTATCCGGAGGTCACGAGTTGGATCCGTGCCAGCAAGGAAGATTTCAAACTGGTGAAGGAGATCGGCATGAAGGAGACGGGCATTCTGGTAAGCTGCTCGGATTATCATATTTTCTTAAAACTTAAAATGACGAGAAGACAGGCTATGGATCATTATTTGGGTGTGATCCGTGACTGTCTGGAGGAGGGAATCAGTCCCAGATGTCATTTGGAGGATATTACGCGGGCTGATATTTACGGATATGTGGTGCCTTTTTGCATGGAACTGATGAAGCTCATGGAAGAGTATAAGATTCCGATTAAGGTGCGTGCCTGCGATACAATGGGATACGGAGTCAATTATCCGGGTGCGGTTATTCCCAGAAGTGTGCAGGGAATCATTTACGCGTTACATACACATGCAGGGGTACCGCATGAACTGCTTGAATGGCATGGGCATAATGATTTCTACAAGGCGGTATCCAATTCTACCACCGCATGGCTGTATGGCTGTTCGGGGATCAATACCTCGCTGTTTGGTATCGGCGAGAGGACAGGCAATACACCGTTAGAGGCAATGGTATTTGAATATGCGCAGCTTCGCGGCAGTTTAAATGGTATGGACACCACAGTGATTACTGAGCTGGCGGAATATTACGAGAAAGAGATCGGTTATGAGATTCCGCCCAGAACGCCTTTTGTGGGTAAGAATTTCAATGTGACAAGAGCGGGAATTCATGCGGACGGGCTTCTTAAGAACGAGGAGATCTATAATATATTTGACACGGATAAATTCCTGAACAGACCGGTTCTGTGTGCAGTATCCAATACATCGGGTCTGGCGGGAATCGCGCACTGGATCAATACTTACTATCATCTGCCGGAGGATAAACATTTGGACAAGAACTGCGATTTGGTGCATGCGCTTAAGGTATGGGTAGATGAGGAGTATGCGACAGGTCGTGTGACGGTGTTGACGGATGAGGAGATTGTTGCACAGATAAAGAAGACCTGTGAGGAGCTGGGGATTGAGGCTCCGGGTGCCTAAACATTTGTTTGGAGTGGTAAGACTGATACGCGAAAAGGAGTGGAAACTGAAAAAGAAATGGCTAATTATGATTTAAAGAATGAAGTCAATGATAAGTATTCCCTGCGTGGAAGAGTGTTTCAGAAGCTGCGGGAGGATATTTTAAGCGGAAAGTATAAGGAGCACGAAGAACTGAAGGAAGTTGCGATCGGGGAAGAACTGGGTGTTAGCCGCACACCGGTCAGGGAGGCTTTCCGGCAGTTGGAGCTGGAAGGGCTGATACAGATCGTGCCCAATAAGGGAGCATATGTTACCGGAATCACGGCAAAGGATGTAAAAGATATCTATATGATTCGTTCTCTTCTGGAGGGATTATGTGCCAAGCTCGCCACCGAGAAGATTACGAAAGAGCAGATGGAGGAGATGGAGGAAAATATCTATCTGGCCGAGTTCCATGCCTCTAAGGGGCATATGGATCAGATGGCGGAGCTGGATAACCGTTTCCATGATATTCTCTATGAGGCATGCGATTCCAAGATGCTGGAGCATACGTTGCGGGATTATCACCAGTATGTGCTCAGGGTCAGACAGAAGACGCTTTCTACAAACACGAGAGGGCGTGCTTCCAATGATGAACACAGACAGATCATGGAAGCGATTAAAGCGGGTGATGCGGACAAGGCAGAACAGCTTGCAAATAAGCATATGCTGAATGCTTATGACAACATGGTGAAAAATGGATTGTACGAAATTTACGGTGAAGAAGCTGCAAAATAATCTTAAAATAAATAATGAAAAGGCAGGAGGAATCAACGATGGAAAAGATTAAGATGACGACACCCCTTGTAGAGATGGACGGAGATGAGATGACAAGAATTCTCTGGAAAATGATCAAGGACGAACTGTTATTGCCCTATATCGACTTAAAGACAGAATACTATGATCTGGGGTTGGCACATCGTGATGAGACATTGGATCAGGTTACGATCGATTCTGCGGAAGCGACGAAGAAATACGGTGTGGCGGTTAAGTGTGCCACAATTACGCCTAATGCGGACAGAATGACGGAATATAACCTTAAGGAAATGTGGAAAAGTCCCAATGGTACGATACGTGCAGCGTTAGACGGCACAGTGTTTCGTACACCTATTGTGGTGAAAGGGATAGAACCCTGCGTCAGAAATTGGGAGAAACCGATCACACTGGCGCGCCATGCTTACGGTGATGTATATAAAAATACGGAGATCAAAGTACCCGGTGCAGGCAAGGCGGAGCTGGTATTTACTGCCGAGGACGGCACTACGATCAGAGAGACGATACATGATTTTAAAGGTTCCGGGATCCTGCAGGGTATTCATAACACGGACGAGTCTATCACGAGCTTTGCCAAAGCATGTTTTAATTATGCGCTTGACACGAAGCAGGACCTGTGGTTCGCCACGAAGGATACGATCTCCAAGAAATACGATCATAATTTCAAAGATATTTTCCAAGAGATCTATGATACGGAGTACAAGGACAAATTCGAAGCGGCAGGGATAGAGTATTTCTACACGCTGATTGACGATGCGGTGGCACGGGTTATGAAGGCGAAGGGCGGATTTATCTGGGCATGCAAGAATTATGACGGTGATGTGATGAGCGATATGGTTTCCTCCGCATTCGGTTCTCTTGCCATGATGACTTCCGTGCTGGTATCTCCCAGCGGTGTCTATGAATATGAAGCGGCGCACGGAACAGTACAGCGGCATTATTATAAGCACTTGAAAGGCGAGGAGACTTCCACCAATTCTGTGGCTACTATCTTTGCATGGACGGGAGCGCTCAGAAAACGCGGGGAGCTGGATAATAATCCGGAGCTTGTGACATTTGCGGATAAGTTGGAAAGTGCAACGATCCGAACGATCGAGTCAGGTAAGATGACCAAAGATCTGGCTTTAATCACTTCGTTGCAGAATGTGACTGTCTTAAACAGCGAGAATTTTATTAAAGCAATCAAGGCGGAATATGAAGCAATATAGAAAATGGAACAAGTTCGATTTATTTTAATTGATTTAAATCAAGAGGGAACAGCACTTATTCAGAGAGCTGTTCCCATTTTTCGTACAAATCAGACAATTCGGTGTCGTTGGCTTCCTTCTCCCGATTCAGTTCCTGCAGCTTAGCCACATCGGTGCAAATGTCGGGCGATGTCATGAGCGCATCGATTTCCCCGTTTCGGGTTTCCAATTCTTCGATCCGAGCTTCGCATTTCTTTAGTGCATTTTCTTTTTTGCGCTGTGCCGCCTGCTGTTCTTTGTGTGCCAGCCAGTCCTGTCTGCCATCAGTCGATGCATTTGCTGGGCTTTCAGAAACATTGGTGTTGATATTGTGAGAATTCGGCGGCAGATCAGAGCCGGCATTTCTTTTTGCGGCATCAATCAGTGCGAGCTGTTCTTCTTTTTTCTCTAAATAATAATCATAATTGCCGAGGTATCCGGTCAGTACCTGATGATTTAAGTCAAGGATCTTGGAGGCGGTTTTATTGATGAAATAGCGGTCATGGGACACATAGAGTACCGTACCGGTGTAAGCATTCAGTGCATCTTCCAAGATTTCCTTAGACATAATATCCAAGTGGTTTGTGGGCTCATCCAAAATGAGGAAATTAGCTTCCGATAACATCAGCTTGGCGAGGGAGACGCGTCCCCTTTCGCCGCCGCTTAGGGATTTTACCTGCTTGAACACATCCTCCCCGGTAAAGAGAAAAGCGGCGAGAGTATTACGAATCTCCGTGTTAGTGAGAGTCGGATAATCATCGGAAATCTCCTCAAACAGTGTTTTATCCATATGTAATACATGATGTTCCTGATCATAATAACCGATGGCTACATTCGTACCGAGCCGGATCTCACCAGTATCCGGAGTTACCAGATCGTTGATCATTTTAAGAATCGTAGTCTTGCCGGTACCGTTGTCACCGATGATCGCCACATGTTCTCCCTTTCTGATATCAAAACCAAGTTGTTCAAAGAGCGTGAGAGAGCCGAAGTGCTTGGACAGATTCTCCACGTGAAGCACATCATTGCCGCTTTCATATTTCGGCTCCAGACGAAGGTGCATATCGGCACGCACTGTGGTGGGTTTTTCCAGCACATCGATTTTATCTAACATTTTTTCGCGGCTTTCGGCACGACGAATCGATTTTTCGCGGTTAAAGGACTTTAATTTTTCGATTACTTCTTCCTGATGCTTAATTTCCTGCTGCTGTTTTACATAAGCGTTGTATTCCGCCGTGCGCAGGATTTCTTTTTTGGCGGCGTAATCGGAATAATTTCCCGTAAAGGCAGTGGCCTTGGTGTTGTCAATCTCTATGACTTTATTTGCAATTCTGTCCAGAAAATAACGGTCGTGGGATACGATGATCACGGCGCCTTTATAGCTTCTTAAATAGGTTTCCAGCCAAGTAATGGAAGACATGTCCAAATGGTTTGTAGGCTCGTCCAGGATGATCAGGTCAGGCTTTATCAGGAGGAGTTTACCTAAAGCCACACGAGTCTTCTGACCGCCGGAGAGGGTATCGACAGACCGCGTAAATTCATCTTCCGTAAATCCGAGCCCTTTGAGTACGCCGGTCAGTTCGCTTTTGTAAGCGTAGCCGTTGGCGGATTCAAAGGCGTGGGTCAGGTCGGAGTAGGTGTTCATCAGGCGTTGCAAGGTATCCTCGGAAGCCGTCTTCATCTGCAATTCAGTGGAACGGATCTTCTGTTCCAGTTCAATGATGTTCTGCTTCACAGAGAGCAGTTCATCATAGATCGTGTTTTCACCGGACACTGCCTCGTGCTGAGAGAGATAACCGATCGTCCGGTCACGGGAGATCGTCACGATTCCATTGTCGGGAGTCAGTTCTCCCATGATAATGCGCAGCAGAGTAGTCTTACCGGCGCCGTTGATTCCGACGATGGCAGCCTTATCGTGGTCTTCTATATGGAACGATACGTTTTTCAGTACAGGGATATCGTTGAAAGATTTATCAATATTACTGACGGAAAGCAGCATATGGCACAACCCTTTCTATTTTTATGCTATAAGAATACCGTCAGAATGCTAAACTGTCAAGTTACGGTTACAGACCGGTTATGCTAAGTTGTTTGACAGTTTTTTAACACAGTTGTATACTTATCATATTACGATACAGGGGGGTGCGGCAAGGTGGAAGACAAAGAGATTTCACAGGCTGTTATCAGCCGTTTACCCAGATATTTCAGATATCTTGGCGAATTGAAGGATGAGGGGATCGAGAGGGTTTCTTCACAGGAACTGAGTGATATCATGAGAGTGACTGCCTCGCAGATCAGACAGGATCTGAATAACTTCGGCGGGTTCGGACAACAGGGGTATGGCTATAATGTAGGATATCTGTATGATGAAATCGGTAAGATCCTGGGGCTCCATGAGGAACATAATCTGATTATTGTGGGAGCCGGGCATCTGGGACAGGCGCTTGTAAATTACATGAATTTTGAGCGCAGGGGATTTATTTTCAGGGGAATATTTGATATTGATGAGCGGCTTCATGGCACACAGATTCGAGGGATCACTGTGCGGCCGATGCGGGAAATGGAATGTTTTGTGAAAGACAATGACATTGATATCGCAGTTCTTACCATACCCAAAAGCAGCGCCGTGGAAGTGGCGGAACAGCTTGTATCCTGCGGGATCAAGGGATTCTGGAATTTTGCACATGTGGATCTGCATGTGCCGGATGATATACAGGTTGAGAATGTACACCTTTCAGACAGTTTGATGAAATTGTCCTACAACCTTGCATCGCATGACAGATAACCGTAGGTAGGTATTACATGACAGAGAGGCAGTGAATATATGTCCAGAACAGACGAAATATTTGAACCGGCGCTGTCCGGGAAGAAAATCCCGATTCTCACGCTGGATAATAAATGGCATAAGCTTTTTACGCAGAAGGAATACAGCGCAGAGATCAAGCATATGGAAAGCGAAATGAATAAATTGCTCAAGCGCCAGGCTAAAGTCAATGAGGAAAGCCGGGAAATCAAAAAGCTGAAGAAGGCAAGGATGGACGAGATCGTAGTGCTTGCGGACGAGATGGGCAAAGCGCCTTCCAAAAAATTGGAAAAAAAGATGGAAGAGTGCAGGGAAACTGTCACAGCCTGCAACGAGAAGATAGAGGCATGTGAGGAGGAGATGTTGGAACTTCCCAGGCAGATTAACCACTTGAATCATAAGCTGATGCTTGCAACGATGGAGGTATGTTATCATAAACTGCAGAAAAATACGAAGGAACTGGAAGAGATCAATGAATGGATCAACGGTATCCGGAGAGAATTGAAGAAAAAGGTCGTGCGCAAGCAGGAGAAAGAGGCGATGAATCATCTGTTGTACTCCTATATGAGTGATATCTTCTGGGCGGATGTCATAGAGATTTTTGATATGAAATATGATCCGAA
>CAMWMS010000017.1 GCA_947175435.1 uncultured Lachnospiraceae bacterium
CGCTCCGTAAAAAGCGTAGCGGACACTAGACTCGTGAAATACCTCGTCAAGTGCCGACCAAAGTTAATTTCGAAGAAATTTACTTTTTTTTAGGGGCTCCTTAAGATATTAACTTCCCTCTACGCTGGGTATAGATTATACCTAAATAAATGTCAAAAAAACAGATGATTATATATGCTTTGATGTTAGTCAGCATGTGAGTCGGTAAGGTTATGGAACCACTTGCTGATTAATACCTATGTTTTAAAAATCTTAGTACAATGGCACCGATTAAATTCTGAAGAAAATTTACTCTACCGCCACCTTAACTACGACGGGGAAGTCACTGTGTACATTGCGGGTGGTGATGTGTAGGCCTTCTTCGTCGATGGTGTAGGCGGGAGTCTCGGAGAAGCCGAGAAGCTCTATTTTGCGGATGATGCCGTGGAAATTGGGTTTGTTGGCATCACGGGTTTTGGCGAGAGCGCGGATGAGGATGGAACCGTCATCGGGATAGCGCAGGCAGACGGCATAAATGCAACCGTTTCCGGCTGTGAAACGGAAGTCGTCGGCGGTGTAGACCGGGGCGGAGGCATCGCTGAACTGCCCTTCTGTCTCGACAGTAGGTCCTTCAGCGGCATAGCGCCAGGGTTTGGTGTTATAGATGGCTTCTCCGTTTACGGTGAGCCAATTGCCGATCTGTTTAAGAATCTCTGCATCTTCTTTGGCGAAAGAGCCGTCGGCTTTGGGGCCTACATTGAGCAGGAGATTGCCGTTTTTGCTGACTACATCTATGAGGTAGCAGATCAGTTCATAGGCGCTCTTATAGTCTAGCGAGGTGGTGTGACACCATGAATTGCGCGCGATGGCGGTGTCAGTCTGCCAATGATAAGGTTTGCTGTCGGCGAATTTACCGCGTTCTACGTCTACGATACCGCTTCCGAAGGCCATGGCGTCGTGCTTATAGCAGATGGCTGTGGGAGTGCCCCACTGTGCGCCGCGGTTATAGTAGTAGGCCGCAATCTTGCGAAGGTATGGCTTGTATGCCTCGTGCTGTATCCACCAGTCAAAATATAGGATTCGCGGCTGGTATCGGTCGATGATTTCGCAGGTGCGGCACAGCCAGTCCTCCAAAAACTCCTGATCGGGGTATGGCCTTGCGAACAAGTCCTGTTGATCGGGCTGTGTCTGCTCGGAGGGCCAGTAGAAATCGCCGCAGTGAAGAGGTTCTTTAATATCACTTTCGAAATCTTTACCGCAGCCCATGAACCAGTGGTGTTCCGCACGGTGGGTGGAGGTACAGAAGATAAGTCCCTTTTTCTCAAAAGAAGATTTCAGTTCTCCCAGAATATCCCGTTTCGGGCCCATTTGCACAGAATTGTATACGGACAGATCACTCTGATACATCTGGAAGCCGTCGTGGTGTTCTGCCACGGGGACAACATATTGTGCGCCCGCTGCCGCGAAGGTTTCCGCCCAGAAATCCGGGTCGAACTTTTCCGCCGTAAAAAGGGGAATGAAATCTTTATAGCCGAAATCTTTGTGCGGACCGTAGGTTTTGATATGATGCTCGTATTCGGGGGTTCCCTGAATGTACATGTTGCGGGAATACCATTCGTTGGCGTAGGCGGGAACACTGTATAGTCCCCAGTGGACGAAGATGCCGAATTTGGCTTTTGTGTACCAGAGGGGCATTTCGAAATCTGTCAGGGAGGACCAAGTGTCGCGGTAGGGGCCGTTGTTAATCACTTCGTTGATTTGGGTGAGATATTGGAGTTTGTCTGTTATCTTCATGGGTTTATTCTCTTTTCTGGATTTTTTGGGTTAAGTTAATGTTTAAAGTTTGTCTAAAAGGGGCGCACAGATGGAAGTTAATATCTACGGAGCCGCGCTTTCGCTCCGTAAAAAGCGTAGCGGACACTAAACTCGTGAGTTGCTACGCAACTCATGACCTCGTTAAGTGCCGACGCTTTTAAGGGGCTCCTTAAGATATTAACTTTCATCTGTGCTTACACATTGAATGACGGGTAAGCAGCGATAGGATCAATATCAGGAGATTTGCAGGATCGCAACGTCTTTCGCTGCCAAGGTCATCGTGCCGCCGTTTTGGTATTCTGTGTCGGTGAGAATATCTCGTCCTGAACAGTTAAGTGTGATAGCATGGTCTTCGGTATCGTGATTTAGGAAGAACAGGAAGGTGCCGTTAGCGTTGGAACGTCTTGTTACCTCGATGCAGTCCGGGGTGTCGATAATGGGTTGGATATCCGCGGCCGTACAGATTTCGTTGATCAGGATGCGGTAGAAATCTGCATTGGAGCGGGTGGCAACATAGTAAGCTGTGCCTTTGCCGTAAGTGTTACGGGTCAGGGCAGGCATACCGGCATAGAAATCTGTCTCGTAGGAAGCGAGAGCCTCTGCCCCTTCGGTATACAGCAGGTCGCAGAGCAGTGAGGCGGGGTAGATGGTGCCTTTGTAGGTAAAACTGTTGTGCGCGTCTTCGGGAAGCGCATCTTCTTCCTCCACCCAGATACCGAGGATATCCCGCAGTTTACCCGGATAGCCGCCGATGGTAACCAAATCGTGGTCGTCTACGTAGCCGCTGAAAAATGTGGTCAGGAATGTGCCGCCGTCCTGTACGAAACGGCGCAGCTTCTCATCATAACCCGGTTTCACCATATACAGGACGGGAGCGATTACCACGCGGTAGTCGGATAAGTCATCTTCCACGCTGATCAGATCCACAGGGATATTCAAGTTATTAAAAGCTTTATAATAGTTCAGTATCTCATCACAGTAGTGCAGATTAACGCTGGGACCGGCGGAATAGTCGGTTGCCCACCAGTTATCCCAGTCGAAAACGATTGCCGCTTTGGAATCTGTCCTTGCGCCGAGTGTGAGGGAGCCGATCTTGTCAAGTTCCGCACCCAGCTGGGATATTTCACGGAAAACTCTTGTGTTTTCATGACCGGCGTGGTCAATAATTGCACCATGGTATTTCTCGCAGGCGCCGATGCTCCTTTTTATTTGGAAAAACATGATGGTATCCGAACCGTGTGCTACGGCCTGATAACTCCATAACCGCATGACGCCGGGGCGTTTCAGTGCATTGTAGGGATGCCAGTTGGTGACGCTGGGAGTCTGCTCCATCAGGGCAAATGGCTTGCCCTGTTTTAAGCCGCGCATGAGGTCATGCTTGAAGGCGGTGTCCTCCAAGGTGGCATTGTAAGCGGGATAGTTATCCCAGGAGATGAAGTCCATATATTTGGCCCACATCTGATAATCCAGCGGCTGATAGTTGCCCATCAGGTTGGTAGTGATTGGGATATTCGGAGTGATAGCATGGACCGTGTTGTATTCCAGGCGGAAACAGTCCAGAATGCTCTCCGAGTTAAACCTTCTGTAATCCAGAGAGATACCCTGAAAAGTCGTTCTGTTTACATCGAAATGCTCTGACAGCATATTGGGCAGTACGATATCCTCGAAATCATAGAAAGTGTGTCCCCAGAAAGCGGTGTCCCAAGCTTCATTGACGGCATCGATGGTCTTGTATTTATTTTGCAGCCACTTGCGGAATGCACGTTCACAGTTTTCACAGTAACACTCACCGCCGTATTCGTTGGAAATATGCCACGCCACAATGTTATCATAAGACTGATAGCGTTCTGCCAGCTTACTTGCCAGCGCCTGCGCATATTTGCGATAGGTCGGACTGTTCGGACATGAGTTGTGACGGCTGCCGAATTTGCGCTTCATACCGTTGAACTCGGTTCTGAGGATATCGGGATACCGGCGGGCCATCCACGCGGGATGGGCGCTCGTGGAAGTGGCAAGGCAGATCTTCATGCCGTGCTTCGTGACCGTCTCCATGATCCGATCCAATTTATCGAAACAGTACGTGTCTTCGGAAGGCTGTAGGGCTGCCCAGCTGAATACATTCAGTGTGACCACGTCAATATGCGCCAGCTTCATCAAACGCATGTCTTCTTCCCAGCTTTCCTCCGGCCACTGCTCCGGATTATAGTCTCCACCGTATAAGATTTTGTGTACGTTATTGTTCTCGATCATAATATGTAGGAATCCTTTCTTCATATAGTGTGTGTTTGCGAACAGTATAACTTATTTAAACGAAATGGGCTACTTGTTAAATTGCTGATTTATTACATGTATTTTTAGTAAATTGTTACTTTTTCATATTTGTCAAGGGACACCTGTACAGATAGAAAAGGCAACAATTTTGTATGATATAAGATTTTTATACGCCGGGTAATTACGCAAGGGCAGAATATATGGTATATTGGATTATATAGGAAGCAACGGACGTTAGTGTGAATCGCAACAGACAGGCGTGTAAGAACGGAGGAAATTATGAATCTGGAAAAATTGGGAAGAGTACAGGATATTATGCGGGAGATGACGGATCAGGGATTCGTATCGGGAGCCAGTTGCCTGATCATACAGCACGGCGAGGAACAGTGCTACTATGAGACGGGATATCGGGATATCGCGGTGGAGCACAGTATGACGAGGGATACCATACACAGATTGTATTCCATGACGAAGCCGGTCACGGCGGTAGCGGTTATGATTCTGTTAGAGGAAGGCAGAATCGATCTGTTGGATCAGGTGTCCGATTATCTTCTTGGGTTCCGGAATCAATATGTGATAGAGCAGGGTGTGATCGTACCGGTCAAGCGTCCGATTACCATACAGAGCCTGCTGAATATGACTTCCGGACTGACTTATCCGGGAGAGGGATCACCTGCGGAGATCAGGTGCGATAAGTTGATCGAAGAGGTTAAGGATAAGCTGTTGACAGATCAGGCGTTGACTACGGTCGAGATTGCGAACAGGATCGGAAAGCTGCCGTTGGCATTTATTCCGGGTACTACATGGCAGTACGGTTTGTCAGCGGATGTGCTGGGAGCCATAGTGGAGGTAGTGTCCGGTATGCGTTTTGGTGATTTTCTGAAACAGAGAATTTTTGAACCGCTCGGAATGAACGATACGGATTTTTATGTGCCTGAAGATAAGCAGGAACGGCTTGCGAAAGTCTATCAGGAATCAGAGGGCAGACTGGTGGAAGAGACCGAGTGTCATCTGGGTATACAGAATCAGATGAAACGGCGTCCGGCATATGAGTCGGGCGGTGCGGGACTGTGCTCTACCATAGACGATTATGCGAAATTTACGCAGATGCTGCTGGGCATGGGATCGTATCGGGGAAAGAGGATTCTGTCATCCCGCACGGTGGAGTACATGACCACAGCGCATGTTACGCCGGCACAGAGACGGGGTGTGGAGACGTGGGAATCCCTACAGGGATATACATATGGCAACCTGATGCGTATCATGGATTCTCCGGAAGAAGCGGCCGGGCTTGGTAGCAGAGGTGAGTATGGCTGGGACGGCTGGCTCGGTACACACATGATGAATGATCCGGCGCATGATCTGACGCTGTTGATTATGCAGCAGAAGACATGCTCGGGAACTACCGCATATACCCGCAGGATACGTAATGTGCTTTTTTCCGCGCTTGAGGATTAAAAAATCGAACAAGTTCGATTGCTTGTCTGAAAAGTCGGTATAATAAAGGAAGTCAGGCTATGAAACCTGACTTCTTTTAACGTAGGAAATAAATATGATAACACAGATTAGTTTGACGTTGTAAGTCCGGCTTCTTCCGCCAGTTTGTCAAACTTTTCCATTACAGCATCGTAAGTTCTCTGGGAAATGTCAGGCAGCTGACCGCCCCATGTCTTCTCAGCCTGTTTGTAGCCTTTCTTGAAAGCCTCGCGCATCTCTTCGATCTTGCTCGGATCACCGCCTGTCAGTGCATTGGCAAAATCAATGATTCTGTCGGATGTCTGTTCAACACCCCAGTAGCCGTCTTCTGCGATATCTTTCTCAGCCTGTGCCTTCGTAGCGGCATCTACCGTGAAATTACCGCTTGCTAAGACTGACCATATACCGTTTGCGGTATTGTATGTCTCGCCCTGTTTGCTCATCAACTGCTGTACAATATTCTGTAACTGCTGTGCATGCGCTTCGGCATCGGCTTTCATCTTGTTCACTAAGTTAGTGTTCTGTGTGTAAGTCTTGGCAGTCTTGGTGTCTGCGTCTTTCGATGCTTCGTAGACAACACCTGTATTTTTCTTCTCTTCGGAAGCTTTAGCTTCGGAAGTCTTCTCTTCGGCTGTCTTAGCGGCTGCCTGATTCGCCTGATAAACATCATAAGTATTTGCAGCACCTGTAACTCCGTTTACGCTCATTGGTATCCCTCCTTGGAATTTGTTGTTGATTTTTGTTTTCAGTTACATATAGGGGACAATCCCCTTCTTCTATTATCTATATCGTACCAAAGCTTTGGAAAAATTAGGCGTTAGACGTATTTTTTTAAAAAAATTTATGACAGATATCCGCCCGCTCATGACATCAGGAAAATTAGGGCATATCTTGACGAAATGACACCGCATTGTATATAATAAAGTACAATCATTGTATACAAAATGCAATTAAATACAGTTGGGAGTAAATGATGGATCAATTTATCCGCAAAGCATATGCAAAAATTAATATCGGACTGGATGTTTTAAGGCGCAGGGCTGACGGCTATCACGAAGTCAGGATGATCATGCAGACAGTGGATCTGTGCGATGATCTGTTGTTTGAGAAAATGGATAAACCGGGGATCGAGCTTCGGACGGATTGCGGGGAGCTGCCTGTAAACGGTGATAATCTGATCTGTAAAGCGGCGGATCTGCTTATGCGGGAGAGAGCGGTACAGGAAGGGGTGCGGATCACACTGACCAAGAGAATACCGATCGCCGCGGGTATGGCAGGGGGAAGTTCAGACGCTGCTGCGACTATGCACGGATTGAATGAATTGTTCCAGATGGGATATTCTATTGCTGAACTACAAGAAATGGGTGTAAAATTGGGGGCGGATATTCCCTATTGTCTGGTGGGTGGGACGATGCTGTCGGAGGGAATCGGAGAAATCTTATCGCCGCTGCCTGCACCGCCGGCGTGTTTTCTCGTAGTGGCGAAACCAGATATCAATGTGTCCACCGCATTTGTCTATGGCAATCTGCATGCCGACACGTTGACGTATCACCCCGATATCGACGGTATGATCGAGGCGCTTCGGGCACATGATCTTAAGGGCATCACAGATCGTCTCGGAAATGTGCTGGAGACGGTTACGGTCAGGGAGTATCCTGTCATAGAGGAATTGAAAGAACTGCTTCGCGACGAAGGTGCCGAAAATGCGCTGATGAGCGGCAGCGGCCCCACTGTGTTCGGTATTTTTACACAGTGGGGGATGGCTCATAAGGCGGCGGAAGCTGTAGTACGCAGCGGGCTCGCAAGGCAGGTTCATGTGACAACATTTCATGAGTGTTAATGATATTTGGTGTATGGCATATAATATATATAAGAAAGGCGGTTATGGATGGAAGATCATTTGGAAATGACTATGGATGAGCTCCTTCCCTTGCGGGATGTGGTGTTTAATACGCTTCGCAAAGCGATTCTGACGGGAGAACTGAAGCCCGGAGAACGTCTGCTGGAAATCCATCTGGCGAATCGTCTGGGTGTCAGCAGGACGCCGATCAGAGAGGCAATCCGCAAGCTGGAGCTGGAAGGGCTGGTGAATATGATCCCGCGCCGTGGTGCAGAGGTGGCCCAGATCACAGAGAAAAGCCTTAGGGAGGTGCTGGAGGTGCGCCGTGCGCTGGATGCTCTCTGTGCGGAGCTGGCCTGCGACCGAATTACCCCCGAGGAAGAAGAGAGGCTGAAACAGGCGTGCGATGAGTTCGAGCGGGCGACGGAGACGAAAGATGCGACTACGATTGCGGCGGCGGATGTGGCGCTTCACGATATTATTGTACAGGCGACGGGCAACAGGCGCTTGATTCAGTTGATCAATAACCTGTCAGAGCAGATGTACCGATACCGTTTTGAATATATTAAGGATGAAAACCGTCATGATAACCTGATCGATGAACATAGAATGATATACGAAAGTATCATCAGACGGGATAAAGAGAAAGCGGCCGCAGCCGCAAAGCTTCACATTGACAATCAGGAGCGGTTTGTGATCAGGCAGATATCTCTGGAACAGGAACGGAACGCGCACCATAAGAAAATGTGATGTGTTACGTATAGAGAACGGGATCAAGGTTACACTTCTTATTAGAAAGTCAGAAAGACGATATGCAGGCATGCCGATGCAGAATGCGGTGGATCATGTACCGTCTGGCGGGCCCGCAATCGGAGAAAAGGAGTGTAATGATATGTGGAACAGACAGTGTTTGAGACAGCTATTACTTAGAGAATATCGTGATTTGCGCATTCGCACCGCAGCCGTTGTTATGTTTGCGCTTGCTTGGTGGGGCGTTCTGTATCCGGAGCTTTGTTTTACGGAAAGCACTTATGAGCAGATTATGGTCATAGACGGACAGGAGATAGTCCTGGAAAAGACAGATGTTGAGGATATCCTAAATGCGGCAGGAGATGAAGTCGTTGTTAAGAGCAGACTGCTTGAATGGCTGGAACAGAAGTTCCGTAAAGAGGGATCATGAAGAAAGGTGTGAAAGAGCCATATAAGTGGAAGGCTTTCACACAGAGCAGGAATGGAAGATTATTATGAGCGAATATGAAGAGTTGCGTAACAGACCGATCGGCGTATTTGATTCGGGTGTAGGCGGGCTGACTGTGGCGAGAGAGATCATGCGCCAGCTTCCCAATGAACGGATCGTGTACTTTGGCGATACGGCAAGAGTTCCTTACGGCAGCAAGTCGCAGGATACGATCACCAAGTTCTCGAGGCAGATTGTCAGATTCCTGCAGACGCAGGGAGTTAAGGCAATTGTGGTGGCGTGTAATAGTGCAAGCGCCTATGCTTTGGATGAATTGGAACAAGAAGTGGATATTCCTATTATCGGTGTGGTGAAGCCCGGTACCAAGGCGGCAATCATGGCAACGAAGAACGGTAAGATCGGGGTGATCGCCACGGAGGCCACAACCGGCAGCGGTATATACAGCCGATACATAAAAGAAATTGACAGCAACGCTGCGATACTGTGCAAGGCTTGTCCTTTATTTGTGCCATTGGTGGAAGAGGGGCTGTGGGAGGATCCGGTGACGGATGAGATTGCCAGGAGATATTTGGCGGAATTGATTGATGTGGGGATCGACACGTTAATTCTGGGGTGCACACACTATCCGATCATCCGCTCTACCATCGGAAGAATCATGGGAAACGGGGTGACATTGGTGAATCCCGCCTATGAGACCGCGCGGGAATTAAAGGAGCTTCTGCGGGAACAGGGGCTTGAAAGCGAACACAGACCGGAGCTGGGCACGGAGTTATACCGTTTCTTTGTCAGTGACGGGGCGGATAAGTTTCAGAAGTTTGCCAACTCGATTCTCACTTACGGTATCCTGTCCGCGAAAGTGATTAACATAGACGAATATTGAGTGTGACATAAAATGCTGCGCAGAAATGAGGATGCATATGACACGGGAAGTATTACTGACTCTTCGCGGACTGCAATTTGACCAGCGCGAGGAGGACGCAGATAAAGTTGAGATGGTGACGGTGGGAGATTACTATAAGAGAAATGACAGACATTACGTGGTCTACGAGGAGATCACGGAAGGGTTTACCCAGCCCACCAAGAACAGATTAAAGTTCAGCGAACATATGCTGGAACTGACCAGAAACGGACTTGTGAATGTACATATGGTTTTTCAGGAAAACAAGAAAAACCTGACAAATTACAACACCCCCTTCGGACAGCTCCTTGTCGGGATCGACACGAAGAAGATACAGGTGGAGGAACACGAAGATAATATTGTGGTAGATGTGGATTATGCGCTGGATATCAATTACGAGTTCCTGTCCGACTGCCACATCAGAATCGATATCTGCTCCAAAGAAAACAGCAGCTTTTCCTTAAGTTGAGACATCTCTTTAAGGAAAAGCTGCTTGTTTGTCTATAGTTTGTTCGAATTCGCGAAGCGAAGCTTGATTTTTTATTTTATGGGTTTTGCTCCCGCTTTCTCCTGTGCACGCTCCACAAGCTGTTTGAATTTACTCTTTTTCTTCTGCTCGGTGAGGATAGGCTTGCCGTGCAGTCCTTTCACACCCGTGATATAGATCCCGCTGACCGTGGCTTTGACTTCTTTCTTGACCGGTACGGAATCAAAGATTTTTTCTTCACAGATCAAGGACATTACCTGAGGCCCCACTTTGGCTTTGACGATCGGCAATTTGGAGCCGCGCAGCCACTTCGGGGTCTGTTCGAGCACAGCCTGCGGAAGCCCCGCATCCCGCAGCTTCATGCGTTTCTTATCTATGATCAGCATAGAGACCGTCTGTTTCATAGCCTCGATCTGTGCCTGTTGTTCGCTCTGTTTCTTCTGCGCTTTCCTGCCAAGGAAGTATAATGCGACCACGGCAATGATCAAGACTGCCAGAATGACTAACAAAACAATCGTTAAAGTATTCATGGAACTACCTCCGAACCTACTGATTTACATGACTACATGTACAAAATATTTTAACATTGATCGCGGCTTTAAGCAAGGAAATTTCATGAGATTTCCGCGAGAATCCTCTTTTAAGAAAGCGGGATGTATGTTAATATAGATAAGTATGAAAAGAAAGTCTGTAAATCAGCTCTGCGCACTTGCTGCGCTGAGCGTACACGCGCCATGGTGCGAGGCAACATGTGTGCATCTTGATACTTGCACCGTACTTTTCATGGGAATTTGCGTCAGGAAATATATGAAGGTGCAAGTATGAAAAGAAAGTCTGTTCGCTGGAGAAGCATGCAGAAATGAGGTTTATTATGGATGATATAAGGAAAAATAGTATTGTAGAAGATAGAAAAAGTCAGAAGCGTACGTATGGAAGAGGCTTTAACGGAAAGAAAATGATGATACCGGCGGCATTACTTCTGTCGTTGCTTCTTACCGCCTGCGGAGACAAGGTATATCTGAAAGACATCAAGGCAACGGATTATGTGACACTGGGAAATTATATCGGAATAGAAGCTTCCGCTGCGGAACCGGTAGTGGAGGACGGGCTTGTGGACATGTACATTCAGTATTATATCCTGCCGAACTATACTACGACAGAGGAGGTCACCGGCAGAGCCGTGGAGATCGGCGATACGGCCAATATTGACTTCGTCGGCTATATTGACGGAGAAGCGTTTGACGGCGGTACGGGTACAGGGTATGATCTGACGATCGGTGCCCATCAATTTATAGACGGTTTCGAGGACGGGCTGATCGGCGTGAATATCGGTGAGACGGTATCTTTGAATTTGAAGTTTCCGGACCCTTATGAAAGAAATCCCGACCTTGCGGGTGTGCCGGTCATATTCGAGGTTACGGTCAACAGTATCAGCAAACAAGTGACACCGGAACTGAACGATGAGTTTGTACAGACTCTGGGAATAGAAGGCTGTAAGACAGAGAAAGATTTGCGGGACTATGTGTACAATTATTTCTATGAGACGGAAGTGCAGAATTATCAGAATACAATCGAGACAACCATGACAAACGCGGTTATGTCGGAATGTTCTTTTAAGGAGCCTCCAGCTAAGATGGTGGAGCGTTTCACACAGAATCTCAAGGATGTTATGAATGCCAATGCGGTTTCCATGAATATGACGCTGAAGGATTATATGCAGGAGTATTACGGGCTGGATCCGGAGGGGTATGAAGAGAAATTCCAGACAGAGGCGATGACGGCGGCACAGCAGTATATCATGTTCCAGGCGATTGCCGATGCGGAAGGGCTAAATCCCACCGAAGAGCAGATACAGGAGGAAGTGGACAGTAGAGTGGAAGTCTACGGTTACGAATCCGAGGCGAAATTTAAGGAGAGCACGGACATGGAAATGCTACGGGAGCAGGTAATGCGAAGGAATGTCATGGATTATCTGAAAGAAAACGGTAAGATTGAGACGATATCCACGATAGAAGATTAGCAAGGGTTCGCAATTTTTGATCGAAGTTTTCGGTAATAGACAAACTATAAGGGATGAAGAAGGAGAGGTTATATTATGAGCAGCATGAATTTGACAGACATTAAGGAGTTGTATCGTAACACGGAGAACTATATCGACAAGGAAGTAACGGTCGGCGGATGGGTGAGAAGTATAAGGGATTCTAAGACGTTCGGGTTTATTGTAGTAAACGACGGCACTTTCTTTGAGACACTGCAGGTGGTGTACGGCGATACACTTGATAATTTTGAGACGATCTCTAAGCTGAATGTGGGATCTGCAATCGTGGCAAAAGGAAAGATTGTGGCTACGCCGCAGGCGAAGCAGGCATTTGAGATGCAGGCGGCCGAGATCATCATAGAGGGAGAATCCACGGCGGATTATCCGTTGCAGAAGAAACGGCACAGCTTCGAATATTTACGGACAATTTCTCATTTGAGACCGAGAACTAATACGTTTCAGGCGACATTCCGCGTACGTTCTCTGATCGCTTACGCGATCCATACCTTTTTTCAGGAGAGAGGTTTTGTGTATGTGCACACGCCTATTATTACAGGAAGTGACTGCGAGGGAGCAGGTGAGATGTTTCAGGTGACGACGATGGATATGAACAATCTGCCTATGACGGAGGACGGGCAGGTGGATTATAGCCAGGATTTTTTCGGCAAGGCAACAAATCTGACTGTCAGCGGGCAGTTGAACGTAGAGACATATGCTTTTGCGTTTAAGAACGTGTATACTTTCGGTCCGACTTTCCGCGCGGAGAATTCCAACACGACCAGACACGCGGCGGAGTTCTGGATGATCGAGCCGGAGATCGCGTTTGCTGATCTGACGGATGACATGGAACTTGCGGAGGCGATGTTAAAGCATGTGATCCGATATGTGCTGGACAATGCGCCGGAGGAGATGAACTTCTTTAATCAGTTCGTCGATAAAGGACTGATCGAGCGGCTTAATCACGTACTTCATTCCGACTTTGCGCATGTAACTTACACGGAGGCGATCAGTATTCTGGAGAAACATAACGATGAGTTTGAATACAAGGTGTCATGGGGATGCGACTTGCAGACCGAGCATGAGCGGTACTTGACGGAACAGGAATTTAAACGTCCCGTCTTTGTGACGGATTATCCGAAGGAGATCAAGGCTTTCTATATGAAACTGAATGAAGACGGCAAGACCGTGGCAGCTATGGACTGTCTTGTGCCGGGAATCGGTGAGATTATAGGCGGCAGCCAGAGGGAGGATGATTTGAATCTCTTAGAGAAGCGGATGGAGGAACTGGGTCTGAATAAGGAGGATTATCAGTTCTATCTGGATCTCAGAAAATACGGTTCCGCGCGTCATGCGGGATTCGGTCTGGGATTTGAGAGGTGTGTCATGTATCTGACCGGTATGAGCAACATCAGAGATGTGATTCCGTTCCCGAGAACAGTGAATAACTGCGAATTATAAGTTTACCAATTTTGAATTGATGTTTGCGAGGGGGATAAGCGGAGACAGTTCTCAGGAAAGTACTCTGTCAGGAAAGGCTGAGTGCGGATTATGATTTAGTAACGGATTAGGTAACTGTTCAGAAGGTGCTTCCGCGAGGTGTTTTTTGTGAGTGAAGCGTAAGCGGAAGTCACAGAAAAACCGAGACAGACATGTGCGAAATTATGCAGAATGCATAATTTCTGTGCATCTAAGTAACTGTGAAGAACGGGGTTCTGAACAGTTACCGGATTAGGATGAATGGGGAGAAGAGGAACGGTGGGATGAGGAGAAGATATACACAGACGATATGTATTGTGCTATCCTTCATATTGCTTATAATGGCGGCAGACACGGCAACGGCCACCACAATTTCTGATCTGCAGGAGGAGCTTGAGAATAATCGGTCGCAGCTTAAGGATGTCAATCAGCAGATTTCCGATTATAAGGGTGCGCAGGCGGACATCGGGCAGGAGATCGACGAGCTGGATGAGGAAATGGTGGCGCTCCTGACTGATATCAATCTGATTAAAGAAGCGATCGAGAATAAAGAGGCGGACATTGTGAAAGCGCAGGAGGAGTATGATGCCGCGCTGGCGGAGAAGAATGAGCAGTATGAGGCCATGAAGGTCCGTATTAGGTTCATGTATGAGAAGGGGGAAGTATCCTATCTGCAGATGTTCTTCGGTGCGAAGAGCATGGGCGAGATCATGAACAAGGCAAGCTATGTGGAAGAGCTCTACGAATATGACAGAAGACTGCTGGAAGAGTATGAAGGAATTGTGCAGCAGGTAGCAGCGCTTCAGGACAATCTGGAAGAAGAGAAATCCGAGCTGGAAACTTCCCGAAGCGAGCTGGAAGAGGAAGAAGCCTATGTGGAGGAAGTTCTGGCACAGAAACAGCAGGAGTATGAAAACTATAATGTTGTATTAGCAAAAGCAAAGCAGGAGGCGGCTGTCTATACGGCTAAGATCAAGCAGGAGACGGCACAGATCAAGAAGCTGGAAGAAGAGGAGCGCAAGCGCAGGGAGGAAGAGGAGCGCAAACGTAAAGAAGAAGAGGAGCGTAAGAAGGCAGAGCAGGAGGCACAGTTGGCTTCGGCGGACGACGACTCGGATTCCGATAAAGGTAAAGAGCAGAAGCAGGAGACGCCGAAACCGTCCTCTTCCGGAAGTGGCAAAGGACAGCAGATCGCGGATTTCGCATGTAAGTACATCGGATCGCCTTACGTGGCAGGCGGAACCAGTCTGACCAACGGGGCGGACTGCTCCGGTTTCGTGATGGCGGTCTATAAGGCATTCGGGTATTCGCTGCCGAGAAGTTCCTATGCGCAGTCCGGAGCCGGCAGAGCGGTATCCTATTCCGAGGCGCAGCCGGGAGATATTATATATTACGGCGGGCATGTGGGTATCTACATAGGAAACGGGCAGATTGTTCATGCCAGCACGGAACGGACGGGAATCAAGATCACGGCCGCGACGTATCGAAGCATTGTTTCTGTTAGAAGAATTGTATAAAAATATTGTGTATTCATAAAATATTTAGTATAATAGTAACAAACAGTGCGTGGGAGAAGCTGTTTTGCTGAAGGGAATTATGTTATTTGCGGAGGTAATTCTATGAAAATCAGGGCAAAGTTAACAACATTTTTTTCAGTGATCTGTATTGGCTGCATGATAGTCGCAATTTTATGTATCTTGACGGTTGCAAAGAACCGGATCGCGAGCATGAATGACGAGCAGTATAAGACAGAGGCTGAGTATTACGCGGCAAAGGTCAACGAGTGGATTGAAGGCAACTCCGCGGTGCTTGACACGATTAATGTGTATATGACGACGCAGGACGAGCTGAACAAAGATAGACTGTGGGATTATCTGCAGGCACTGACAGCGGCTAATGATAACACAACGGATATTTATGTTGCCTTTACCAGTGGCGAGTATTATGACGGTGCCGGATGGGTACCGGACGAGGGATGGGATTTTACCAAGCGTCCATGGTATGTGGGAGCGATCGAATCGGAAGAGAAGGTATGCAGCGAGCCTTTCTTAGACTCTGTTACCGGTAATATGGTAGTTCCCGTCGGGCGTAATTTTAAATGTCCGGATGGCAGCAGCGGTGTCATCAGTATGGATCTGCAGCTTCCGATTCTGTTTGATCTGATGGATGAGGTGGTGGATACCACAAATGGAAGCTATGCATTTTTGGTGAATAATTCGGGATCGATCCTGATGCATCGAAATGACGCATTTATGTCTACGGAAGCTAATACGGTTAAAATGGCGGATGTTTTGAACGGTGCATATGTTACGGCAATCACCGACGGAAGCCAGATGGTAGACTATGACGGCGAGAGCAAATATCTGAAAGCATGGCCGGTTGGCACGATCGGATGGAACATCATAGTTGTAACACCGGCATCCGTTTATAATCAGGTGGTAGTACAGATTTTGAAGTATGCGGTAGTGGTTTTGATCGTGTCGGCAATTGTAGCGGCGATTATCGTGGCCGTTTATAGCGGAACCTTTACGAAACCGATTCTGATCATGCAGAATGAGGTTACCGAACTCAGAGAGTTGAAACTTCAGCTTAAGGAGAGTGCACTTAATCCGAAACGAAAAGATGAGATGGCCATTATGGACCGGGCGATACAGGAAATGCGTTATGCACTTCATGAGATCGTACAGCAGATGATGAATGCATCCAGTGTACTTCGTACGCAGTTTGAAAATGTAGAAGGCTCTGTGGAGAGTACGGTTACGAATAATGCATCTGTTAAGGATACATTGGATCAGATCGTTCTCGCCATTGATGATGTGGCGCAACAGACGCAGGTCGCAAATGAGAATCTGGCAGATTTTGCGGATAAGCTGACGCAGGTTGCCGAGGGAATGGAACGGATGAACGAAGTTGCAAATGCGGCGGTTCAACAATGTAATGACGGAATGCACACGGTTAGCATGTTGTCTGAGAAGATTAATTTGAGCCGTGAAATACAGGATGCTACATATGAGACAGCAAATAGTCTGTCACAGAAGTCGGTTTCCATTGATGGTATCAGCAAGACGATCAGTGAGATTGCTACCCAGACATCACTGCTTGCATTGAATGCATCGATTGAGGCAGCCAGAGCCGGTGAGGCAGGCAGAGGATTTGCGGTCGTAGCAGAGGAGATCGGACAGCTTGCAGGGCAGACCACTTCGGCGACACAGAACATTAATCAGATCATTACGGAAATTCAGAATGAAATTAGAAATGTCAGTGCGCAGATTGGAGAGATTCAGGGGACTACGGTAGAAAGTATGTCCGCAATGGAAGATACGCAGGGCGTATTCCAGAGGATCAGTGACGATATTCTGAGTATGGGCAGTGATATCAATGAGCTGGAAAATGCGGTCGATACGCTGAATAAAAACAAGAACGAGATCGTGGATACATTCTCCGGCATATCCAGCGAGACGCAGGAATTGTCTGCGGCAAGCCAGGAAGTAAACAGCAGAGTCGAGGATCAGAATGCGGAGATGAGCAATATAAGCAGTGCTATGCATGAACTGGATGGCGTTGTTAAGCAGTTAGATGATATTATTGGGAAGTTTGAGATATAAGATTATAATGTGAGATTTGGCATAGGACCAGGGCTTATGTATGAAGGAAGCCGCTGCTGCCGTGGATGAGGGATCATCTGCGGGAGCGGTGGTTTTTTTGATATTACAAAATTGTAATCTTATTGTAAGGTTGCTGTAAGGTTTGGGTGCTATTCTGGAATAATAATAATCCCAATAGCAGAATCTATTACAGAGCTATGCTTCTCAAGGCATATTGACAAAAATATACTGGGGGGGGGGTAAAATTAAATTTGGGGCATGGAGTCTAATGCGAGAAGAAAGAATATAGCGATAGCATAGTATAAAGGAAGCGCATTGGAGAAAGTCACAGAAGGAGAAAGAAAGTGTTATCAGTCATAATAAGTTGGATATATATTTTTTTAATCTGTATGCTGATCGGGGTCGGCACGTTGAGTCTGTTTGAGAAGAGGCGCTTTTTCGTGACCGGATATCTCATTGCAGGTGTCATAGTAATTACTGTCTATGTAGAATTTTTCAGCATTTTTGCGAAGATAGGAGGCATTGCCCATGTGATTCTTCTTGCAGCGGCACTTCTGATGGGCTATAAAAGACGTAATATGATTTTCACGCTCTTACAGACATACCGCCCTGTCATATTTTCATGGGAGGGATTTTTTTATTGTTGTTTTGTATTGCTGATCGCTTTCTTTACATCCAGAGGGGAATTCCACACAGACACGAATATCTACCATGCGGCGGCAATCCGAATCTATGAGGAGTTCGGGCTAGTGAAAGGTATCGGTAATCTGCAGCTTCACTATGCTTACAACAGTTCCTATCTGGCATTTGCTTCCGTATTCAGCTTTCATTGGCTTCTGGGACGGTCGCTGCATACTACAACTGGATTTTTGGAGACGGTTATGTGCCTGTATGCTTTTCACGGACTGCGGGATTTTATAAAACATAAGAATCATGTTACGGATATGATGAGAATCGGAATCCTGCTGTATACGCTGGTGAATGTGACGCGCAGTATGTCTCCGGCTACGGATTATGCAACCATGTACTTTGCCTTGTTTATCATTACAGCCTGGTGTGAGAATTTGTTTGAGAGGCATGGAGATATTGCGGTATATTCCCTGTTGTCTGTGACAGCAGTATTTACGGCTACTTTAAAGTTTTCATCCTGTCTGTTAGTTATTGTCGCAATTTATCCGGCCTGTTGTCTGATCAGGGGAAAGAGATGGAAAGAAATCGGTATTTATTTATTCTGCGGTTGCATGATCCTGTGTCCTTTTCTGATCAGAAATTACTATATCTCGGGATGGCTTCTGTATCCTTTTGATAAAATAGATATTTTTGAGACATTATGGAAGATACCGAAGGAGTATCTTGTGCATGATGCCAATCAGATTAAAGTTTGGGGACGCTGCCTGTACGATGTGGAGAAAGTGGATATGCCGGTGAGTCAGTGGCTGCCGATCTGGTGGGAACACCAATTTCGTTATGAGCGGATGTTCCTCGGCGCGGTCATGCTCAGCCTTGGCATGCAGATCGTGTTGTTATGTATGAGGATATGGAGGAAACAGAAGCTGCGTCTGCAGTTTATCGTACTTCATCTTGCCGTATGGGCAGATATTGCTGTATGGTTTTTCGTGGCGCCTTTTATCAGATACGGGCTTGCTTTTCTGATTGCGGTGATCATGATTGCGCTCGGAGAATACTTGAGCGAGAGGAAAAGGGGGTTATGCAGTATCGTGGCGGGAAGTCTGGCATTTTGCGTCATCATTTCGGTTAGTCCCTACTGGGATCAGTATGTTACGGACGCCGGTGTTTTTGTCAAACAGAATTTGCGGGAGCCTTATTATATAACACAGAAGGATTATGATGCGGGAAGCATGGACAGTTGTGTAATCAACGGGAACGTGATCTGGTTCTCAACGGGGGAGGAAATCAACAGTTATCATGTTTATCCGGGGACATGTTATAAGCCGATGTTAGAGCGGAGTACGCTGGTCGGCAATAGGATCGAGGATGGATTTCGTGCAAAATAAGACTGACTTTGTGTTGGAATGATATGAGCAATAGCAGGTTTTTAGACATGTCCCCTTGTGCCGGAGAATGTTTTAAATTATAATTTTATAAAACGTATCGTAAACATACCGGACGTATCAGGGAGGATGGAAACCATGCGGATCAAGATGTACGATGGTGCCGGACAGGAGCAGGGACTTGTATTGCAGAATAGAGAGGGCGTTGTCAGTATATCTTATACGGAACTTGAATATGTGGAAGTCATTAATAAGACGGTGACCTTTCATCTGACAGATGGTGCAGTTCATGAAGTAAGTGCGGCACTGGCAGACATTGAAGGGCAGCTTTTGTCCAGACCGGAGTTTCTTAAGACGCATCGGTCTTATCTTGTGAATCTGCGACATGTCCGTTCGATTGATGCTGACTATGTCATGACCAAGAGCGGCCACAGCATCCCGATATCAAGGAAACGACGCAGTCTGGTGCAGGACGCCTACATGAATTTAGGGCACCTGGCGGAGATGGAGACGGCAGTGACCGATGTGCATGCGGCGGGAACTTTTGACAAAACGGAACGTCCGGCAGGACCATGGCGGATTCTGATGGTGGATGACGACCCGGCGGACCGCAGGTTATGGGCGGATGTGCTGCGGCGTCACGGTTGCGTAGTGAGGCAGGCGGAGAACGGCAGCGACGCGTTACAGATGGCAGCGGATGAATCTTACGACTGTGTGCTGTTAGATGTGATGATTCCGGACGAAGACGGATTTTCCATTTGTGAAGAGCTTCGTAAGCTGGTGCAGGCGCCGGTCATCTTTCTGAGCAGTCTTACGGAATCGGACAAGCAGGTGAAGGGATTTGCAGCGGGCGGCATAGACTATATTACCAAGGATACCTCTGAGGAGTTATTCTGGGCAAAGGTGGAGACTCGCATTAAGCTGGCTATGTCTGACCGAACGCAGATGCGTTATGGTTCGCTTCTTCTGGACCTGACGGAACGCAGAGCGCTGATCCATGAGAAAGAACTTCCACTTACTCCTATTGAGTTCGATATTTTATGGAAGATATCAGAGCGTGCGGGGTATATTTTTACACCGGAGGAAATCTTTGGGATGGTATGGGGCAGTCAGCCTTGGGACGGCGGGCAGATGGTGCAGATGCACATGGCCAGACTCCGCCGGAAGCTGGAGAGGGCGGAAGGAGAGCAGCGTTTTATAGAAACAGTCTGGGGGCAGGGTTACCGCTTTGTTTCGACAGAGTCCTGACTTAGCAGATTGATTTATTTTGATATATGAAAAAAGGAGGCGTGCATGAAACGGCAAAAAGTCCGATGGCAGATACCGATTGTACTGACCGTGCTGACGGTCTTTTTTACTTTGCTTTTTTATATGGATAATAAATATCAGACACCGCCTCCTTATGGAAAATCCGGTGTTATAACGGTTAACGAGCGGGATCTGGAGCGGAATGATCCCATCTTTCTGATTGACGGCTGGCTGCTCACGGATGAGCGCGTAACGGACAAGCCTACCTATATCGGGGAATTTTCCAATCTGCAACGGCGGGATCTGTCGGTTTCACCCCACGGGAAGGCGCAGTATCAGTTGACGCTGCGTTACGACGGTATATCCCGGATCGTGGCGATACAGTTTCCACAGCTCTCCACGGCGTATGCTATTTCCATGGACGGTCTGCAGCTTGCTACGGGTACGGGTAACGGGAGAATTACGTTTTTACTGACTTCCGGGGACCATGTTCTGAAGGTGGAGACTATGTCAAAGGCGGGATATTACAGCGGAATGTACTTTCCGTCAGCGTTAAGTGCAGAAGGGACGCTTCACCGGATAGACAGTATACAGAGCTTTGCCTACGCCGTGGCTTTTTTGATGCCTTTGGTATTGGCGGCGTTTACGCTTTTCCTGTGGCGGTCGGGAGGAAGTATGAGCCGTTTCTTCGGGCTGCTCTGTTGCTGTTATGCTCTCTACATGTTCCGGTACTTTGTATTTCTGTTTGCCATGCCGGCGGCGCAGTATTGGTTTCTCGTGCAGGATATCGCACTGTACGGTCTGTGCTTCTGCGTGGTACGGCTTACCGGGCTGGCTTCCGGAGATGTCAGCGGTAAGGAATGGAGATGGGTGAGGATGGTTCTTCCGGCGCTGTCGGTTGTGTTACTGCTTTTATGTGTGCTGATTCCGGTATTGCCGTGGGCGGTTTATCTGCATGGCAGGCTGACGGATCTTTACTATATGGTCACTTTCGTGTGCGCCGTCTTATATACTGTTCGGGGAAGGTCGGCAAAGAGGTGGGAGAGCCGGTATACGCTGGCAGGCTGTCTCGTGTTCGGGGCAGGACTTGCTGTGAATCTTCTGTTTGCCAACCGTTTTGAGCCGATTCGTTTCTTCTGGCAGTTTGAGTGGTGCGGCCTTATGCTGGTACTGCTGTTTGGCGCCATGATGGTGTCGCGTGACCGGCGGATTCTGCAGGAGAATTATGCACTCACTAATCATCTGGAGGAGCAGGTGCAAAAGCGCACCGAGGAAGTGAATCAACTTCTGGAGGAACGTAAAGCGTTCTTCTCTGACATGGCGCATGATTTAAAGGCTCCCGTATTTGCCACGCAGTCCTATATTCACGCCATTCGCAGGAGTGGAGTGGGAGTGGATGCCCAGCTGCAGGGATATCTCGATCAGGCGGAGGCCAAGCAGCAGGAAATGGCAAGGCGCCTGCAGGGACTTTCTGCTATTAATGAACTGGATAAAATTGAGGGTGAGCGTGTTCGGATATCAATTCGGGAGATACTTTCGGAGATTTATGCCACTTACCGCGGAGAGACGGAAGTACGGTCGGTATATCTGATCGTGGAGCAGTCGAATCAGGATGCGTTCCTGTCGGCACAGCCGGAAAAGCTGGATATACTTTTTGAAAATCTTATTTATAATGCGCTGAAAGCCACGCCTCCAAACGGGAGCATTACTGTGTCCGCCCGGATAGAGGGCAGTAAGATCTGTGTGACTGTGGAAGACACCGGCTGCGGGATTCCGGAGGAGGAATTACCGCTTATATTCCGGAGGTTTTACGTGGGAACAGCCAACCGGGAGACCGGTACAGGGCTTGGATTGTATATCGTGCACAGTATCGTGACTGAGTTTGGCGGTACCATTGCAGTTCAGTCCGCCGTGGGAAAAGGCACGAAGTTTATCATGGAATTCCCACGGGAAACTTAAAGATGTCTTCTGTTGGTGCAATGGATTTCTGATCTTAAACTTTTCCGCCATGCTCTTTTTTCGAGGCCACTTTGGCAGTAATTGTTACGATGCAGATAACGGTTGCTGCGGTTGCCGCCATAAGGAGGAAAAGACCATAGCTGTCGCCGCTTGTATTATGGTCATATATTCTGTTTTGACCGGCAGACAGCGTGGCTTGGGCAGGGAGTGCTGTCAGCATTGTAAGTTGCGTGTGATTGTCGGTTGTTGCTCTGGTTGTAGAATTTGCAACAGAATTGCCTGCGTTATTTCCGGGCGTTGTTTCTTGGGCTGTCATAGAAGCTTGTGGAGAGTCTTTATGACTGTCCGATGTGCGTTCACTTCCCCGATTCTGTTGGTTTCCGTTATCAGTGATACTGCCTGGTAAAGTGTTTTGTTTCTTTTTTGTCCGGGATGAATCCGTCAGCGATTCCTGCGGCTCTTTTGAAGCCTGAGAAGAATCTGGTGATGACGCGTCTTGCTTCTCTTCTGGTGCTTGTGTTGAATCCGGTGATGACGCGTCCTGATTCTCATCCGGTGTCTGTGTCGGATCCGACGGCTTTGATTTCTCCTCCTGCTTTTGGGGTAGATTCGGGCGTTGCCCTTCCTCGGTGCTGTCTCCCTTATTGTCTGATCCAGCATTGTTTTCATTTCCGCCAGCTCCGCCGACTTCTGGCAAAGCGGGAGGAAGTTTGTATGTATTTGGCCATGTGAGGACGAGCTGACGTCCATTATACACGCCGCCTTCGATTTTCATACCGATGATGAAAGGGGTGGGAGTATTTCCAGCTGCTTCTGCTGCCAGATAGGATCGGTACGGTTCCTGATCGTTGCGCAGTACAAGGGCGTAGCCGCTGTTTGCAGTGGAAGGCTGGGAGTTGACTTCATCTAAGAGCCGAAGGTCAGTAAGTTCTACCCATCCCGTCTCGTGATCTGAGTAAGCATAGGCATGGATGGCTGTGGCACCCGTGGGTTTCAGATCAAATGCCGCTTCCAATCCGGCATTTTCACAACACAGCACTCCGGTGGGATTACCGTCCCCGGCAGTGATGTTCAAAACCAGCCGGACTTCATCTGATAGCATATCCTGATTGACGGCAAGCGGTTCATCCAGATGGAAAACGCCGATCGGTGTACGAAGCAAAGTGCCACCGGGGACCATGATTTCTTCTGCGGCATCCATAATGGTCACACTTTCGCCGGCAATGAGCGGAGGAAGCGATAAGGATTTCCACGTGACAGGGCAATCTATAATGTCTTCGGCAACATATTTATTCCCTTGCTGAAGATCGATTTTGATCGGAAGCGTATCCGGCAAAAATGCGATTATATCTTCCGGCGTGGCCGTCGGGCTTACAGTGATCTGATATCTGCCGTAGTATTTAAAGGGATTCCTCTCAAGGATACCCATGGAGGGAGCAAACGAAGCGGTGAGTGTTATTCCCTCAGGCACAGGCTGCGCCTCCCCACGGTCGATGACTGCAGCTTGGGATTCGTATGTACGCCCGTCCTTCATGGTAAGGCGCAATTTCAAGTAGAAATGATCTAATGATCCCGCCAGATAGCTTTTTAACGGTTCGAAGTTGTCATAGAGACAAGTTTGAGTCTGTAAATGGGAAAGATCGCCGGGGTCTTCCGTGCCAAGCAGTTGTAAGTCCCATTCTCCTCTGCATTCCTGCCAGGTATCTCCATCCAGAGAGTACAGAGTGTGAATATGGCTGATATCGTCAGGGAATTCCGTAAAGGTGCCTTTCACCACATACCCTTCCCAAGAGTATTCTATGTTGGCGCAAAACAACGGTGCCTCGTCCGGAAGCGGCATGTCAGGCTCTATAGAATCTTTGGATTCTTCAATTGTCAGTTCCGATGCCAGGGCATTGTCTGACAGTGAAGCAGATTCTTCTGCCTTTGCGCCTGTAGATTTCTGTAATGGAGTCTCGTCAGTCAACTCGTCAGGAAACAAGGTGTTTTCCGAGACTGTGACTGTCTCTTTAGGTAGTATTTCGGTTTCTGCTGCATAGATAGGAAAACTATTTGAAAGGATAAGCAGCGAGGCTAATGCTACAGCAAATTTCTGATGTTTCTTCATAAAATCTGAACTCCGTTTTCGTGAATTCATGTTCGTGGGTAACTTTAATTTATTTAATAGGAAATTGCTACAGATATACGAGTTCGCGTAGCAAATCTTGTAAAATTAATTCCAGCTAATTCCAAAGGAATTTACTTTTTGCCATTCGCGCAGTTTCAGCGACATTTCGCGCCTGCAGCGGTTTTCAGGGCTTGACTTATGTTATGATAATTAAACACAGTGGATATCATACGCCCACATATCAAACTATTTATTTTCTTAAGAATAATTTAATAAGAATAAAGTGTTCTGTCAAGCGTTGCAGCTAAAGAAACGGGAGTGCAGATGTGAAATCTGCAGGTTATGGAAAGGACAAGATTTGTATGATAAAAGTAGCATATTGTGACGATGAGGTGTCCGCATTAAATGAAATCAGAGTCCTGCTCGACCGGTATAGTGCGGAACACAATCAGGAAATTGGATTGGTGGCCTTTCGCAGTCCCTTAGAATTACTGGCTGAAATGGAGAATGGGATGCGTCCGGATATTTTATTTCTGGATGTTATTATGCCGGGTGAAAGCGGAATCAACGTAGCAAAAGAGATCCGCCGATATGATGATATTGTAAAGATCATCTTTTTGACTTCATCTGCTGAATATGCAGTGGAATCCTACACGGTTGGGGCATACTTCTATCAGATCAAACCCATATGCGAGGAAAAATTTTTCCCTCTGATGGATGCAGTGATCTCTGAATGTGACAAGGGACAGCAGAGCAGTCTGATCCTACGGTGTAGAAGTGGTATCACGCGAGTTTGCCTGGAGAAATTGGAATACTGCGAAGTAGTCGGCCGCACTCTATTATTTTATATGGAAAACGGAAAAGTTCTGGAGAGCAGCGGGAGTCTGGATGAACTGTGCGCGAAGCTCGAGCAACATGATAATTTCCTGCGCCCGCACCGTTCCTTTTTAGTCAATATGGAATATATTCGGAACATCTCTTACAAGTCGATCACAATGGATAATTCGGTGGAGATTCCCATTCCGCACGGGAAATGTTCCGAGATCAAGAACAGGTATCTTGAATACGTATTCAATAGAAGACAGGTATTTTTATTATGAGTGGTATATATTTTAGCAATTCTATTGCTGTGGCTGCTTTCGGCATGATTTTATCTGCAGCGTTCTGTGATGTCCTATGGACGTGGCGGAAACGTCTGATTATGGCGGTAAGCATCGCCATAATTCTGTTATTTCAGGGGTTTATTTTCTTTCGGGTTGGTGTGGATATAGTCGAGTATACATATCCGATGGTCACACATTTTCCCCTAATTATCGTACTTTGTGTTCTCAGTAAAAAAAGACTCTGGCCGACGATCTCGGTGCTGACGGCATACCTGTGTTGCCAGACCCGTCGGTGGCTGGCGCTGCTGATTGTGGCAATATTCTCGGGCGGCACGGCGATGCAGAGTATAGCCGAGTTGGTTATGACGTTGCCGTTGCTGCTTATTTTGCTACGGTTTGTTGCGCCGTCCGTGCGCTCCGTTTCACGGCATACCTTTACGGCACAGTGGCAGTTCGGTTTGGTTCCGGCGCTGTATTATGGTTTCGATTATCTGACGAGTGTCTATACGAATCTGCTTCTGGATGGCGTTCTGGTCGCGGTGGAATTTATGCCGTTCGTATGCAGTGTGGCGTATCTGGTATTTATTGTTTACTATTCGGAGGCGGGGAGAATCCGCAGTCAGCTCGAACAGATGCAGGCTGTTCTGAATCTGCAGGTTACGCAGGCGGTTCGTGAAATCGAAGCCCTGCGCGAGTCCCGGCAGAAAACCAGAATCTATCGACACGATCTGCGCCATCATATGCAGTATATTTCCTCTTGTATTGAGAGTGGGCGGCTTGAACAGGCACAGGAATATATTCGCGAGATCTGTTCCGAAATTGAGATGAACGAAGTGATAGTTTATTGCGAAAATGAGGCGGCAAATCTGATATTCTCCGCTTTTACCGGACGTGCGAAAGAGTGTGACATTCCGATTACGATCCGGGCGGGAATTGCACAGAGTATTTCAATTCCCGAAAGCGATTTGTGCGTGCTTCTGTCCAATGCATTGGAAAACGCTTTACGCGCTTGTCGAAGACGGAAAGAAAGAGGATTATCCGCAACGATCGAAGTCGATGCATATCAAAGAAACGGAAAATTCTTCCTGCAGGTGATTAATTCCTGCGAGGAGGATATTACTTTTGAACACGGGCTGCCCGTTACGAATAAGCCGGGACACGGGATCGGTGTGCGCAGTATAAGCGCCGTGGTGGAACGGTATAACGGCATATACAGTTTTTCGGTTAAAGATGACAAGTTTATTTTGAGGGTGTCCCTTTGAGAGCCTTGTCGATTCAAGGCGTTTCAGGGTCGATTCATGCCGGAAGCACTCGCTTTGCAAATGGTTGTGATATGATACATGAACAGATTGGGATGGTATGTCACCGAAGATGGGATGACGAAAGGGAGGATAAATCAGGATATGAAAACTGGAAGGAGGATAACGGGCATGAGACTCAGAAAAAGGCTCGCTGCGACTGCTCTGTCGATAGTCATGGTGGTTTCGTCGATACAGATTTCGGGCGGAATATCTTATGCGGCGGAACTGGCTGACGGTATCGCAATCGGGCAGGATTCTCCGATACTGATTACGGAAGAGACAGAAGGCGCAGAAACAGCGAAGCCGGACGAAGGTGCATTAACGGATGGTGACAGTCAGACAGATCATGAGAATGTTTCGGAAGAGGAAACGGATGCAGGGCAGGTATCAGGCAATGATGCAGGTGAACCGGCTCAGTCTGTGGATACGGAAGAGACCGAAGCGAAAGGAACTGAAATAGTGGAGGCTGAGATAAAAGGCGCTTACCAGTTTGACGATGCGCCGTCAAACGGCGGTATGTCGGTCTTTTCAGTTTCGACCTATGATAACAGCGTGGAGGATTATCTGTATCAGCAGATGTTGAAGCACGCAGACCGTATTGATATTTCCGCTTACAATGTAAGCGTGAGTGATATGGGCAGTCTGGTGAGCGGCGTGCTTAACGAGCACCCGGATCTTTATTTTGTCAATAGGATGTATAACTACGGGTACGGGCCTTCCTTCGAAACAATTGCAGACCTTTATATGACTTATAGTACAGACTATGACGACGCTGCTTTTAAGAGGAAGGCGGAAGCCGCATTGGCGTGTGTGACGGATGGTATGAGCGATGATATGAAGGCGACCGTTCTGCATGATTATCTCGTCATCAACGTTGAATATGATTATGATAATTATCTTTCAGGCAATATTCCGGGAGATTCTTATAACGCATACGGCACACTGGTGAACGGTACAGCCGTATGTAACGGTTATGCGCTGGCATACAAGTATCTTTTGAACCGGGTAGGAATTGAATGCTATATGGTTACCAGCAGGAGCATGAATCATGCATGGAACATGGTGAAGCTGGATGGAGAATACTATCATGTAGACACGACATGGGATGATCCTGTACGGGATATGGTCGGCAGGGTATGCCATACCAACCTGTTCCGCAGTGATGCAAATTTTGGGGAGCATTATGGCTGGGCGGTAACATCCGGCAGCGGCACGGTTGACTATATAGCAACAGACACGAAGTATGAAAACGCCTTTTGGACAGACAGCGATTCGCCGTTGGTGTTTGACGGAACTGACTGTTATTACATATCTAATACGGGAATGAGTTTGAAAAAAACGTCTTTCTCAAATATTAACGCCACGGGAACGAATGTTGTATCTGTCGGAAGATGGATGAGCGGGTCCGGCGGATATTGGGTCGGAGCATTTTCCGGTCTGTATATGATAAACGGTCGTCTGTTCTATAATGATGGAAATTCCATCTACAGCATCAAGCCGAACGGGACCGACAAGAAAACAGAGTTTACGCCGGAAAAGACGGGCAGTAACCAGATTTACTACAGTGCGTACCGCAATGGCCAAGTGGTCTATGCTCTGCAGACAAGACCGAATCTGTCAGCGAAACAGACCGTGCTGACAGCCGAGATCGAAGGTGTCGGCGAACCTGAGACACCGCCCTCAACGGAAGGAACTTACAGTATTACATATGTATTGGACGGAGGTACGAATGACAGGGACAATCCGGCTACCTATACGGCCGGGACGCAAACCATCGTTTTGAAAGATGCAGCCAAAGTGGGATATAAATTTGAAGGCTGGTATAAAGATTCGGCGTATACGCAGAGAGTAGAGGAAATCCCTAAAGGAAGCACAGGCGACATCACACTCTATGCGAAGTGGACCCAGACAAGATTGGATGCTGAAAATCTGAACTATACTTTTACGACGCTGGACGATGAGACAGTCAGCTCCAGGGCGGACGGGAAGCCAAAATTACTGCTCTTTTTCAGAACGGACTGTTATTATTGTCAGAGGACGAGTCAGGATCTCAGCCAAAATATTAAAAATTTTAACGGTGTAGATATTTATGCGATTGAATCGTCATACGCGACAAAGGAGGCGGTTACCCAATTTAAAAATGATTACGGATGTGACGAGATTGCCTACTGTTATGGCACGAGTACAACGAATGTGCAATGTTACTGGGATTATGTTGATATAGTCCTGAGTGACGGCGATTACGGGCTCCCTTTCACCGTCTTTATTGACTCGCAAAACCGTGTGCGATATGGTATTTGCGGACGGAGAAGCTGGACTCAGATATTGTCGGATTTGCAGGAATATTGTGGTTATGTGGAGACTTACAAGATTACCTACGAGCTGAACGGCGGTACGAACGACAGCGCTAATCCAGACACCTATACGTCAGAAACAGAGACCATAACACTTAAAAGTGCAGTAAAGGATGGCTATGCGTTTGATGGCTGGTATAAGGACGCCGGCTTCAAGGAAAAAGTGACCGAGATAGTCAAGGGAAGTACAGGGGATATCACCCTTTATGCGAAGTGGAAGGAGATTCCTGTAGAGCCGGGAACCTACCGGATTATCTACGAGCTGAACGGCGGCGCGAACGACAGTGAGAATCCGGACACCTA
>CAMWMS010000018.1 GCA_947175435.1 uncultured Lachnospiraceae bacterium
AAAAAACACTTCCCATGACGGTAGGAAGTGTTTTTGTTGTCTGATTATTCTCGAGTCCGCGAAGCGGAACTCGCAATCGAACTTGTTCGATTTTTTTACGCCATCTTATTAACGGCAAGCGAAAGACGGGATACTTTTCTTGCAGAAGTATTCTTGTGATAAACACCCTTCTTAGTAGCCTTGTCAAGCGCGGATGTAGCAGCGGTAAGAGCTGTCTTGGCAGCTGCCTGGTCGCCTGATTCGATTGCAGCATATACTTTCTTGATCGCTGTCTTAACGCCGGACTTGATTGCCTTATTTCTGTCAGCTTTCGTCTTGTTTACTAAGATTCTTTTCTTTGCAGATTTGATATTAGCCATGATCACACCTCCGATTCCGATATTCTTTTCATCACTCGCAGCAAAACTGCTCGTTAGCTTATGAAGTTCACCCTTGCAAGCAAGTGAACTTCTTGTAAGCTATATTTGGACGTGTCTCATTAAAGCCGGACACGGACGTTTTAATGGAAACACACGCATATTATTGTAGTTTATGAGAATCATGATGTCAATACATATTTTGTTTATTTTTGCAAAAAATAGAAAAGTAAATAACCAACTTATAAAGATACGCATATAGTAAGATAAAATGCGGGAAATGAGGAATATGGCATGGATAGCTGGTCGACAGTCAGGACAGACTTGGCGTTGGAAGCCAGAGAGAGCATCGAGGATAAAGCGGAAGGCCTGCACGGTGTTACGGTGGAAGAGCACTATGACGAGGCGTGTGACGTCCATATCACCAAGGTGGTAGTGGAGACGAAGAACGGCGCCAAGATGTTAGGCAAGCCGATGGGAGTCTACATTACGCTGGAAGCTCCGGCGATGACAGAGCCGGAGGAAGATTACCACCAGGAGATTTCGGAGATTCTGGCGCGAGAGATTCGTGATATTCTGCCCGACCCGGACAGGGAACAGTCCATTCTGGTAGTAGGTCTGGGCAATCGGGAAGTGACGGCGGATTCTCTGGGACCCAACGTGGTAGACAATCTCTTTATCAACAGGCATATTGTGCGTGAATATGGTAAGGTGGCATATAACCGGTCGAAAATGCATCAGGTCAGCAGTTTGATACCGGGCGTTATGGCAAAGACCGGAATGGAGTCTGCTGAGATCATTAAAGGTGTGATCGGCGAGACGAAGCCGGATATGGTGATCGTGATCGATGCACTGGCAGCCCGTTCCACCAAGAGACTGAACCGTACAATACAGATCACGAATACGGGAATCCATCCGGGATCAGGGGTGGGCAATCACCGCAATGCGATCACGCAGGAGAGCCTTCATGTGCCGGTTCTGGCGCTGGGAGTACCGACGGTGGTGGATGCTGCGACGATCGTGGGGGATGCCATGGGAGAACGCCCCGTGGCGCTGAAAGAATTAAATAATATGTATGTCACGACCAAGGATGTGGACCAGCAGATTCAGCAGATCAGCCATATTCTGTGTGACGGAATCAATAAGGCGCTCAATTACCCGGAGGAATCTTAAGACAGTAGGCACATCTTGGATGTGCCGGGCTTATGGCATGAAGTGATGTCCGTACCGCATATATATAAACTAGTATGGACATGAAAAAGAAAATAGTCAAATTAATTATAGTAACACTTGTTATCATAACAATTTTCTTCATTCTGACGGAGATTGTGGAGACACATCGGCAGCGGGAACAGGACAAAGGAGTGCTGTCGGAATGGGTCAGCGCCATGGTAATGGAACCGTATCTTCCCGCCATGCACATGATGCACCATGGGTCCACAGCGACAATTACGAGTGATATTTACGTTAGATGGCTTCTGGAACAATATCCGGTGTTCCAGTACGGCATCATGTCGGGCGGAGATGAAGAGACGGTGGCGGAGAGTGACTATGCAAGGCTTCTTATGTTGGAAGGCAGTGATGAAGATCACAAGTCGATTTCCGAGGAAGAGCTGGAGTATGATGAGAATGCCATGCATTTAGAGCAGAGTCTTGCCGATGCCATGTTGGCGGAAAACGGCATGTATCTGGAGAATCAGACGGCAGGTGAAGAAGAGCCGCCGGCACAGGAAGAGCCGCCGGAGCAGACCGGTGATAATGAAGCTTCGGAGTTTGTGCCCGTGCAGGCTAAAAGTTACAGCTATCAGTGGGAAGATTTGAAGAGCTATGAGATGCTCATTAAGGCTTTCTATGCTGTGGACAGTACGACGCGTGCGGGAGAGGAGCTGCTGCAGGTTGATCGGCTTCTGTCCGGGGACATGCGTATGAAAGGTGCTGCCGACGCGCCGCAGATCCTGATCTACCACACCCATTCTCAGGAAGCTTTCGCGGATTCTGTGGCAGGTGACGAATCCACAAGCATTGTGGGTGTGGGAGAGTATCTCGCCTCGCTGCTGCGTGAGCGTTATGGGTACAATGTAATGCACCATACGCAGAGCTATGATAAGGATACGCGCGATCAGGCTTACAGTAATTCCCTGCCGGAGATAGAGAAGCTGCTGGCGGAGAATCCGTCCATAGAAGTGGTGATCGATTTACATAGGGACGAGATGCCGGCAGATAAAAGACTGGTCGTCGATCTTCAGGGCAGACCCACGGCGCAGTTTATGTTTTTCAATGGGCTCAGCCGCAGCAGGAAGGGGGAGATCGAGTATTTGGAGAATGCGAATCTGGCGGACAATCTCGCCTTTTCCTTCCAGATGCA
Source organism: uncultured Lachnospiraceae bacterium (assembly GCA_947175435.1). GTDB lineage: Bacteria > Bacillota > Clostridia > Lachnospirales > Lachnospiraceae > UBA3282. The sequence continues at coordinate 2,722 of CAMWMS010000018.1, forward strand.
GGCGGCGTGCAACGAATACTATCCGGGGCTTGCGAGGAGAATCTATCTGAAGGCTTACCGTTATAATATGCACCTGTGTCCGAAGACACTGCTAATCGAGCTGGGAGCGCAGAATAATACGGTGGAGGAGGTAATGAATGCATGTGATCCGTTGGCGCATGTGCTGAATCTGGTGTTAAGCGGCGAAGAGCCGCAGCGGTAGCAGTGGACATATTTCTTCCGATTTGTTATACTTATCTCTGTATGACAAGGAGGAAGTTATGGCAGCCATAGACCAGAGTAAAATCAGAAACTTTTGTATCGTAGCCCATATCGATCACGGTAAATCGACATTGGCGGATCGGATCATAGAGAAGACGGGACTGCTCACCAGCAGGGAGATGCAGGCGCAGGTACTCGATAATATGGAACTGGAACGGGAGCGGGGAATCACGATCAAGGCGCAGGCGGTGCGTATTGTGTATAATGCCAAGGACGGGAATGAATACATTTTCAACCTGATCGACACCCCCGGACATGTGGACTTTAATTATGAAGTAAGCCGCTCGCTGGCAGCATGTGACGGAGCGATTCTCGTGGTGGATGCCGCGCAGGGCATTGAGGCACAGACCTTGGCCAATGTTTATCTGGCATTGGATCATGATCTGGATGTCTTCCCGGTGATCAATAAGATCGACCTGCCCAGTGCGGAGCCGGAGCGAGTGAAGAATGAGATCGAGGACGTGATCGGTATCGAGGCGCAGGATGCACCGATGATCTCGGCGAAGAACGGCATTGGTATCGAGGAAGTCTTAGAGGCGGTGGTGGAGAAGATTCCTGCGCCCAAGGGCAGTCCGGACAACCCGTTACAGGCGTTAATTTTTGATTCCGTTTATGATTCTTATAAGGGAGTGATCGTATTCTGCCGTATCATGGAGGGCAGGGTTTCGAAAGGTACACCGATCAGGATGATGGCCACCGGCGCTACCGCGGAGGTGGTAGAGGTAGGCTACTTCGGTGCGGGACAGTTCATACCCTGTGAGGAGCTGTCGGCCGGCATGGTAGGCTATCTGACGGCTTCCATCAAGAATGTGAAGGATACGGCGGTGGGCGACACGGTGACGGATGTGAACAATCCCTGTGCGGAGCCGCTTCCGGGCTATAAGAAAGTTAATTCTATGGTGTACTGTGGTATGTATCCCGCGGACGGCGCGAAATATCCGGATCTGCGAGATGCGCTGGAGAAGCTGCAGTTAAACGATGCATCCCTGCACTACGAGCCGGAGACGTCAATCGCGCTTGGCTTTGGTTTCCGCTGCGGATTCTTGGGGCTTTTGCATCTGGAGATCATTCAGGAGCGGCTGGAGAGGGAATATAATCTGGATCTGGTGACTACCGCACCGGGTGTTATTTACAGAGTGCATAAGACGGACGGAACCATGATCGAGCTGACGAATCCCTCGAATCTGCCTGATCCGGCGCAGATCGACTACATGGAAGAACCGGTGGTCAGCGCAGAGATCATGGTCACCACGGAGTTTATCGGTTCCATTATGCAGTTGTGTCAGGAGAGGCGCGGACGATATATCAGTACGGAATATATCGAGGCAACCAGAGCACTGTTAAAATACGAGCTGCCGCTTAATGAGATCATCTATGATTTCTTTGACGCGCTGAAATCCCGTTCAAGAGGGTATGCCTCTTTTGATTACGAGCTTAAGGGCTATGAGGAGTCCAAGCTGGTGAAGTTGGATATCCTGATCAATCATGACGAAGTGGATGCCTTATCCTTTATCGTCCACGCGGACAGCGCGTACGAGCGGGGTAGGAAAATGTGTGAGAAGCTAAAAGACGAGATTCCCAGGCATCTCTTTGAGATTCCGATTCAGGCGGCTGTGGGTGGGAAGATCATCGCCAGAGAGACAGTCAAGGCGATGCGTAAGGATGTGCTTGCCAAGTGTTACGGCGGTGATATCACCCGTAAGAAGAAGCTGCTGGAGAAGCAGAAGGAAGGTAAGAAACGCATGCGTCAGGTAGGTAACGTGGAGATCCCGCAGAGTGCGTTTATGAGCGTTTTGAAACTGGATGATAATTGAGAAGGAAGCAGAAGCGGCGAGTATGGCGGGAAAAATGAAGTGAAATGATGGAAGAACTGAGTATATATATACACATCCCTTTTTGTGTAAAAAAGTGCCTCTACTGCGATTTCCTGTCTTTTCCGGCAGGAGAAGTGAAGCGAGGCATGACAGAGCGGAAGACGGCGCTATTCGACAACGGAACGGCAGAGGATGATATAGAACATTATGTAAACCTGTTGCACCGGGAGATCATGCTGTCAGCTGAAATATACAAAAAATATCAGGTGATATCTATATTCTTGGGCGGCGGCACGCCATCTCTCCTTACGGCGCATCAGATCAGCCGGATCATGGAAACGGTCAGATCTCACTACCGGGTGGCGCAGAATGTCGAGATTACCATGGAGATGAATCCGGGGACGATAGACAACGGGGAGCCGGAAAAGTACATAACATCTGGTATCAATCGCGTCAGCATTGGGTTGCAGTCCGCGGATGATGAGGAACTTCGGCGGATTGGCAGGATACACGATTACGCCGCTTTTCTGAAAACCTATGACATGGTGCGCATGGCAGGTTTTCGCAATGTCAATATTGATATCATGGCGGCGCTTCCAGGACAGGATACAGCTTCCTATGAGCGGACGCTTCGGAAGGTGACGGCGCTTGCACCGGAGCATATATCGGCCTATAGCCTGATTCTGGAAGAGGGAACACCTCTGTATGAGCGGCAGTCGGAATACTCTTTTCCGACAGAGGAAGAGGAACAGGAGATGGACCGGATTACAAGACAGTATCTGGCTTCCTGCGGTTACCACCGATACGAGATTTCCAATTATGCAGGAGACGGTTATGAGTGCAGGCATAACAAAGTGTATTGGCAGAGGGGAGACTATGTGGGATTCGGGCTTGGAGCCTCCTCTATGGTGCAGAACGTCAGATGGAGCAACCCAGACACCATGGAAAACTATGCGATGTATGTGACGAGCGCAGAAGCTAAGTGGGGATATGACGGTGCGGAACACTGTCAGTTTATAAAGGTGAACGGACTAAGTGGGACGGAGGCCGGATATATACCGTATAGACAGGTGCTGAGCCGGCAGGAGCAGATGGAGGAGTATATGTTTCTCGGACTGCGTATGGTCTGTGGGGTGAGCGCGGCGAAGTTCGAGCAAATTTTCGGTAGTCCTATAGAGGGAGTATACGGTGAGACGATAGACCGTCTGCGGCGGCAGGAACTTCTTGTGCGGGATGGGGACGGAATCAGACTGACGGAGCGCGGGTTGGATGTGAGTAATTATGCAATGGCGCAGTTTTTGTTTGACTGAGTTTTATTTTCGCTTTTTTCAGACATTAGATGTCATTTTAAAGAATTTGTATTGTAATTTATACATTGTCTTTGTATAATATTATTATGAAAACCGCGAAGTCATGCCCTTTGTGGCTTGCCGGAAACATATTTTCAGGTGGAAAGGCACTTAAGATGCCGCCGGGTCATAGAATAGAGTAAATGGACTTTGGGGGCTTCTTTTGAAAACATTTAAGCAACCACTGACTGCGAAGGAAGAGGCCGTATACTTAAAGCTGTTGAAGACGGGGGAAGACGCAGATCGGGTGCGGGCTAAAGAAATTCTCATAGAACATAACCTGCGTCTGGTTGCACATATTGCCAAGAAATATCAGAATGTAGATGAAGAAATGGAAGACATGATCTCGATCGGGACGATCGGTCTGATCAAAGCGATTGATTCTTTCGATGCCGGTAAAGGCAAGCTAAGCACCTACGCATCCCGATGTATCGACAATGAACTACTGATGTTTCTGCGTGCAAAGAAGAAAACGTCCAGAGAAGTGTCTCTCTATGAGCCGATCGGTACAGACCGGGAAGGCAATGAGATCAATCTGCTAGACATTATTGAGCAGGATCAGATTGATGTGATCGACAGGATGGAGGCTGAGGATAAACTGAGCAGGCTTTCGGGACTGATTCATGAGAGACTCAGTGACAGGGAACGGGAGATCATAACGCTGCGTTATGGCCTGACGAGTGAATACGAGGTGACCCAGAGAGAGATCGGACGCAAGCTGGGAATTTCCAGAAGCTACGTTTCGAGGATAGAGAAGAGGGCGCTTGAGAAACTCAGGGAGGCTTACGAGTCGTTGTAAGTTGTGTAAGGGCTAAGGAGGAAACGGAAGTATGCTTTTTGTAAAAAAGGATGACTTGAAGGTAGGAATGCGGCTGGCACGTCCTATTTACAATAAAGACGGAGTCCTGTTATATGAACGCAATTCCAAGTTGACTATGCAGGGTATTGTGAGTATTAAGAATTTCGGGCTGATCGGTATCTTTGTTCTGGAGCCGGCGGAACCTGTTCCGCCCATGACGCAGGCGGATATTGATTTTGAAAGGTTTCAGACGATGAGCGTCTTCTCCATTAAGGAAGAGATGGAAAAGATCCTGCAGACGAGACGACTGTATAAGATGCCTACGATTGCCGCTAATATCATCAAAAATTACGGACATTTGGATAATAAGCTTAATTTCGTACAGAATCTGCGCAGCAAGGAGGACTATATCTATAAGCACTCCCTGAATGTGGCGATTCTGTGCGCTATGGTAACGCATGTTATGAATCTGAGACTGGATGAACAGGTCGAGACCGTGCAGGCGGCTATCATCCATGATATCGGCAAACTGACTGTGCCGAAGAATATTTCCGTTAAGGATAATCTGACCGATGAGGAGCAGGAGTTCATTCGGAATGCAGAACTGCAGGGACACAACCTGATCGATATCGTGTTTTCATCGAGCCCTAATATCAAGAGAATCTGTGCCCAGGCGCAGAGGCTGCTGGCGAGCATTGACACGCAGGAGGACATTTCGTCCATGAAGATGGTCAACGGTGCCAAGGTGCTGGCGGTCATGGAGACTTTTGACACGATGACCGCGATGCAGGTGGAGAAGGAACCGGAATCCGAAGTGGCGGCTCTTAAGCACCTGCTTGATAATCCGCAGATATATGACCGCGATGTGGTGAATGGACTGATCCGGTCTATCAGCATTCTGGGACCGGGCACCAGCGTGGAGCTTAATACCGGCGAGAAGGCGCTCGTTCTGGCGGACAATGCGCAGAACATACTGGAGCCGATGATCCTGATGTTTGGCGATAACAGCATCGTGGACTTAAGCAACAGGGAGATGTTCGGAGACCTGGAGATTAAGGATATCATGAAGACCATGGATAACCGCCACGTGATGGACATGGATCTGTTAAAAAAGCAGGGGATCAAGGTCGAGGAACCTGAGTATGTGACAGTACCATAGCAGGTGTGATACAAACTGCCGTGCTGCGGCGGGGAGAGAATGGGAGATATACCTTCCATACTACAATACAAGAAGAGGTGGGACAAAGAAATGCCGACAATAGAAGAGATTATGAGAGTAGCCTGTGATGCGAAGGCATCCGATGTACATGTTACGGTGGGGATACCGCCGAAGATGCGCGTGAACGGTAATCTGATTACCATGGATTTTCCGAGGATGATGCCTGCGGATACGCTGGCGCTCGCTTATTCGATGATGAATGATATCCAGAGGGAGAGATTCGATGAGCGGGGCGAGTATGATATGTCCTTTTCCATACCGGAATTAGGCAGATATCGTGTGAACGTCTATAAGCAGAGAGGTTCTGCGGCGATGGCGCTTCGTTTGGTGGGTACCCAGGTGCCGGCGCCGGAAGTGCTTGGAGTGCCGGAGTCAGTTATCAATCTGTATGAGCGAAAGAGAGGGCTGATTCTGGTAACAGGCCCTACGGGAAGCGGTAAGTCTACCACACTGGCGGCGATTATAGATAAGATCAATAATTTCAGGGATGCCCATGTAATTACACTGGAAGATCCGATCGAGTATCTGCATCAACATAAGATGGCCATGGTCAATCAGCGGGAAATCGGACTGGATTCCCAGAGCTACGCCAATGCACTCAGAGCGGCGCTGCGTGAGGATCCCGATGTAATCCTCGTAGGAGAGATGCGTGACTTCGAGACCATCAGTGTAGCGATCACGGCGGCTGAGACCGGACACCTTGTCCTGTCCACATTACATACCATCGGTGCGGCAAGTACGGTAGACCGTGTCATCGACGTATTCCCGCCTCATCAGCAGCAGCAGATCAGAGTACAGTTTGCTAACGTTCTGGAAGCGGTTATATCCCAGCAGCTTGTCCCGACGGTGGACGGGCATGGACGTGTGGCGGCCTTTGAGGTCATGCACGCCAACCATGCGGTCAGGAACTTGATTCGTGAGGGAAAATCCCATCAGCTTGCAACCGTCATGCAGACCAATCGCAAAATGGGCATGATCACTATGGACGACGCGCTGGTACAGCTATTCTACGAGGGCAAGATTGACAGGGAGATGGCGATCCAGTTTGCACAGGATCCGGATGCTATGCAGAATAAAGTTATGTAATTGCAACACATGTGTTATATAATGTGGATACGGGCAAATAGCGTGTAAAGGGCTTGACAAGTAGGTCAAGCCCTTTTATGATGAAAAAGATAATGAAAAAAATCTGTAATTCTGATCGTATCGGCAGCAGACAGGCAATTCTCATGCAGTAGCTGCAGATATTCTATTCATTCAGGCGTATCGCCATCGGATTTCAGAGGCAGAGAGGTATCAATTACGAAGGAGGTATTGTTTTGTTCAGTACAATTACATCAGGGACACTTTACGGCATCCGCAGCTGTCTGATTCAGGTGGAAGTGGATGTTTCGCAGGGACTTCCGTGTTTCCAGATCGTGGGTCTGCCGGGATCGGAGGTGCGGGAAGCCAGAGAAAGAGTTAAAGTTGCGCTTAAGAATGTGGGAGTGAATCTGCCGCCCGTCAGTATTAATGTAAATCTGTCACCAGCAGATATTCCCAAGAGCGGCACTATGTTTGATCTTCCTGTGGCCGTGGGCATCATGACTGCACTTTCTAAGATCCCGCCAGAGACGGTTGAAAATACCCTGCTGATCGGTGAGCTGGGACTGTCCGGGGAGTTAAAACCCGTAAAAGGCGTGCTGCCCATCGTGCGTGAGGCGGCCAGACGGGGGATCGCAAGATGTATTCTGCCTGCGGAGAATCTGTGGGAGGGTTCTCTTGTGGAGAGCGTGGAGAGTATCGGAGTGTCGGATATGAGGGAAGCTATAGAGACTCTGACCGGCGTAAGACAGACGGCAGTGTGTCGGAGTGTGGAAGATAATGCGGAATATGGTGAATGTGGCGAGCATATACGTGGAACGTACAATGGTTCAGTACATACGGGATTGATGGACGGTGTATCGGTGAATACAGAAGAGAAGGGCAAAGATGCGGCGCATACGGCAAGCGACCGTCGGGAGGACTTTGCGGATATCAGCGGACAGGACAGCCTGAAAAGAGCGGCGGAGGTGGCAGCTGCAGGGTTCCATCATTTGTTGATCGTAGGACCGCCGGGCGCGGGCAAGACGATGCTGGCATGTCGGATTCCCACGATCCTGCCGCCACTGTCGGCGGAAGAGAGTCTGGAGGTATCTTCCATCTACAGTATTTCCGGTCTGTTACGATCCGAGGCAGGGCTTAAGAAAGAGCGCCCTTTTCTGAATCCGCATCACACGATCACCGGACAGGCGCTTGTGGGCGGCGGCCGGATTCCTACACCGGGGATTATCAGTCTGGCGCACAGAGGTGTGCTTTTTCTGGATGAACTGCCGGAATTCAAGAGGGAGACGCTGGATATTCTCAGACAGCCCTTGGAAGATCGGAAGGTACAGATTGCCAGAACCTGCGGAACTTATGTTTATCCCGCCGATTTTATGCTGGTGGGAGCTATGAATCCCTGTCCCTGCGGATATTATCCCGATATGGGGCGCTGTCGGTGTACGCCTTCCGAGGTCAGACGCTATCTGCGGCGGGTGTCGGGACCCGTATTAGACCGGATGGATATCTGCGTGCAGGCGCAGCCGGTAGAATATCGTCATATTGCAGAACCGGCGGCGGGGGAGAACAGTGCCCGGATCAGAGCCCGCGTTATGCGTGCCAGAACGATACAGACAGTGCGGTTTCAGGATACCGGTTTGCGGTTTAATTCGGACATGAAGGCCGGTGACGTGGAGCGGTACTGTGAGCTGGGCGGTAAAGAGCAGAGATTCATGGAGCAGATGTTTACGACCATGCAGTTGTCGGCAAGAGGGTATCATAAGATACTGAAAGTAGCGCGGACCATAGCGGATCTGGCAGGATGCGAGCGAATCGGAGAAGAACATCTGGCGGAGGCGGTATGCTACAGACAGACGGAGGTGCTGCAATGACAGATCGGGAGAAAGCATATATGCACTGGCTCTATCAGGCGGTGGGTATGGGAAACAGAGGAACTCTTAAGCGGCTTAAACAGATCGGAACGCCGGAGGAAATCTACGGGTTGGCGAAGCAGGGGCGGCTGGCGGAGAAGCTGAGCGACAGATACCGGAATAAGGCGGAACAAATCACGGCCTGTGCGGCGGGATACGACGTGGCGGTGGAGTATGAGAAGATGATCGGGGCAGGAATATCTTTTGTTACCGATAGGGAGCCGTCCTATCCGAGTCGGCTTGCAATGATTCCCGATGCGCCCTGCGCCCTGTATTATGTGGGAAAGCTTCCGGACGATGAGAAACCGGCGATCGCCATTATAGGAGCCAGAAATTGCTCAGAATACGGTAGGGGTATGGCAAAGCAGTTCGGTGAGGCGCTGGCCGCGGCAGGCGTACAGATCGTAAGCGGTATGGCGCGGGGAATCGATGGGATCGGACAGAGGGCGGCGCTGCAGGCAGGCGGCTATTCGCTGGGTGTGCTGGGGTGTGGTGTCGATGTCTGTTACCCGCCGGATAATAAAGAGTTATATGAGGAACTGATTGCTTCGGGCGGTATCTGCTCCGAATATCCGCCGGGGACGACGCCGAGGGCAGTACTTTTCCCGCCCAGAAACCGTATTATCAGCGGATTATGTGACGGCGTGTTGGTGATTGAGGCGAAGGAGCGCAGCGGTACGCTGATCACGGTGGATATGGCATTGGAGCAGGGGCGTGAAGTGTATGCCCTGCCGGGCAGGGCGACGGATATCCTGAGCCTGGGCTGTAACAGGCTGATTAGGCAGGGTGCCGCGCTTGTGACATCCCCGCAGGAGCTGCTCCGGGATCTGGGAGTATCGGGTAGTGAGAAGGAGGATTACAGGCAGCAGACACTGTTTCTGCCGGAAGGCGTGCAGGGACGACTGTTTGAGCTGCTGGACTATCAGCCGAAATCCATGGAGCAGCTGCAGCAGGAGTATGCGAATCTGTACGGCAGCCGCCTGTCGGTTCCGGAATTGTGCAGGGAGCTGCTGGGGCTGTGTGCCGACGGATATGCCGGCAGGGTCGGCGGGAATTATTATGTGAAAAAAATGTAACGCAGAAACAATGAAACTTTTGGAACAATGAAAATGAATTTGATATTGAGTAGACTTCACAAGATGGGTGTGATATACTGATAAAATCAATACCAATAATACATAAATTATTTGTAAGAAAGGTAGTGACATATGAAAGATAATGAATTATTACAAGCTATATATAATAATACTCAGGAGTTAAAGACAGATGTACAAGAGTTAAAGGAACGGGTTACGGCTGTTGAGAACAGAGTTGGAGTTTTGGAAAACACAGTTGAAGCTCTCGAAAGCGAGGTCACGGATGTAAAGAGTACAGTTACAGCTCTTGCAAGCGAGGTCACAGATGTAAAAACTAAAGTTACAGTTTTGGGTGAGTTGCTTTGTTATCAATATTTCTTGGCACAACGCGATATTTTGTGGTACAATAAAAATGAGTGCAAGGTATCTGCCTGCCGAAGAAAGAATAGGGGATGGGATTTGAGATGGATATCAATAGGAAGAAGCTGCGTTTGGGGGACGTGCTTGTCAATAGCGGTGTTATATCCGCAGAAGATCTGGAGAAGGGACTTGCCAGACAGAAAGGGTCAGGCCGTAAGCTGGGAGAAGTGCTGGTAGATGAGGGAATCGTTACGGAGGAGAACATTGCCAGAGCGCTGAGCGATCAGCTCCATTATGACATGATCGATCTGCAGAATGTGGAGATCGAGGAGGAAGTCCTGAAGCTGGTGCCCGCTAATGTACTCAAGAAATACAAGGTATTGCCTTTTGAGTATTCGCAGGATACTATGATGTTGCGCGTGGCGATGGCAGATCCTATGGATATTGCCGCGCTGGATGATATCAATATCATCACGAATATGCAGGTGGAACCTGTGGTGGCGACCACACGGGGCGTTATGCTGGCAATCGACAGGTATTATGGACAGGCGGAAGTGAATTCTGCTCTGGAAGAATACACCAGAGAGAAAGAAAGCCAGGTGATGGAGCAGGAAGACCTCTACAGCGAGGATGTCAACAACTCCCCGATCGTACAACTTGTCAAGAGCATGATCGAGCAGGCTGTCAGACAGCGTGCTTCCGATATACATATAGAACCCATGGAGCGTCAGGTGCGTATCCGTTACCGTATTGACGGTGCTTTGTATGAGAAAGCGACTTACAGTATTCGTCTGCTTCCCGCGATGGTGGCACGTATCAAGATCGTCGGCGGTATGGATATCTCCGAGAAAAGAAAACCGCAGGACGGTCGTATTACCCAGATCGTGGACAGACATGAGTATGATATCCGTGTATCTATCCTGCCTACGGTGTACGGCGAGAAGACCGTTATGCGTCTGACTTCTAAGAATGCGCTGACGAAGGAGAAGAGCCAGCTTGGATTTAGTCCGGAAGAACTGAAGAAATTCGACCATATTCTGATGAATCCCCACGGTATCCTGTTAGTTACGGGACCTACCGGAAGCGGTAAGTCTACCACATTATACACCGCGCTCAGTGAATTAAATAAAGAAGATGTTAATATCATCACCGTAGAGGACCCGGTAGAGGCGAATATCGACGGAATCAATCAGGTGCAGGTTAATAATAAGGCTAATCTGACATTCGCGTCGGCACTGCGTTCCATTCTGCGTCAGGATCCGGATATCATTATGATCGGTGAGATTCGAGATCAGGAGACGGCATCCATAGCGGTGCAGGCTTCCATTACGGGACATCTGGTCGTATCGACGCTGCATACGAACTCCGCTGCGAGTACCATTACGCGTCTTGCGGATATGGGAATTGAACCCTACCTGATTGCTGACTCGACGATCGGCGTTATCGCCCAGCGTCTTGCGCGCCGCCTGTGTCCGGAGTGTAAGCGGGCGAAGAAGGCGGATGCGGAAGATTTGGAGCTGCTGTTAAAGGGACCGGATGAAGATATCACGATCTACGAGCCATGCGGCTGCCCGAAGTGCGACGGGACCGGTTTCAGAGGCCGAATCGGTGTCTATGAGATCATGGAGGTGACGCAGCCCCTTAAGACGATTATCAGTAAGAACGGTTCCGCGGAAGACATTAAGAATAAGGCGCTGGAAGAGGGAATGAGTACTCTGCGCATGAGTGCAACGAAATACGTCCTGCAGGGAATTACTTCTATTAAAGAGATGATGAGAGTTTCCTTTGATCTTTAATGAAGCAGCATAAAGCGATATGTCAATAAGCATACGTAATAATGAACCGGGGAGAAAATTGTACAAATTAACCAAAATATGCAAAAAAACACCGAAATTTTTGAATGATATTTGCATTTGTGATATAACAGTAGTATAATAATAGACGCAAAGTACCGATATAATAGGTGGGACAAACAATACGGCGGCGTTTCGTGCCGATAGAATTTGGATTACATATGAACTATAGCGGTATAGATAAGAAGTGCACGGAGGGTATGCCATGGCAACCTGGGGCTATGTCGCAGTCGATAAGAATGGTAAGGAATTAAAAGGCAGCAGAGACGCTGACAGCAAAGAACAGGCTTTAAGAGAACTGAAGAATCAGGGATTGATCGTTCTGGATGTAACGGAACAGAACGCCTTGACGAAGGATATCAGCATTGATTTCGGCGGCAAGCCTACACCGAGAGATCTGTCGGTGTTCTGCAGACAGTTTGCCAGTATTGCAAGGGCGGGTGTCACGATCATACAGACACTCAACATGCTGGCGGAGCAGACGGAAAACGTAAAGATGCAGAAAGCGTTGCGGGCGGTTCGCGCGGATGTGGAGAAGGGTGAGAGTTTTGCTGATTCACTGGCGCTGCACCCGGCGGTGTTTCCGGAACTGCTCGTCCAGATGGTGAGAGCGGGTGAGGCTTCCGGTAGTCTGGAGACCGCGATGGAACGTATGGCACTCCAATTCGAGCGTTCCGCTAAGACGAAAGCGCTTGTCAAGAAGGCGATGATCTACCCGATCGTTGTAGCAATCGTAGCGGTGATCGTAGTGGTTGTCATGCTGGTCAAGGTCATCCCGTCATACATAGATATGTTTGAACAGTTGGGCACTGAGCTTCCGGGAATCACATTGGCAGTCATTGCCGCCAGTGATTTTATTCAGGAGAAATGGTTTATTCTGTTGCCGATTATCATCGGAATCATTTTTGCACTTAAGACATATGCCAAGACGAATTCGGGTAAGCATGTGTTCGGCAAGCTGCAGTTGAAGGTTCCTGCGGTAAAGAATCTGGTTGTTAAATCCGCATCGGCGCAGATGGCGAGAACGCTGAGTACTCTGCTGACAGCCGGCGTGCCTTTGGTGGAAGCGGTCGATATCGTCGCTGAGACGATGACGAATATCTGGTTTAAGGAAGCACTGAAGTCTGCGGTGGAACAGATCATGATCGGTGTACCGCTGTCACAGCCAGTACAGACCTGCGGGCTCTTCCCGCCGATGGTATACCATATGATGCATATCGGTGAAGAAGCCGGATCAACCGAAGAAATGCTGAATAAATTAGCCGATTATTACGAAGAAGAGGTAGAACTTGCGGTACAGTCCCTGATGGCGGCTATGGAACCCATGATCATTATCGTGCTGGCCGGTATCGTCGGTGTGTTGATTGCCTCCGTTATGGCGCCGATGGTTACGATGTACTCGGCACTTGAGAATATCTAACCTGATCATTTCGAATTAGGCATGTCTGTGAAGTAGGGAGCAGATGTGTTTAAGATATCGTTTCGGATGTTACGCAGACATTCGGGACACAAAACAACATAATAATAAGAGGAAAAGGAGAGAAAGAAGAAATGAACAAGAAAATGAACAACAAAGGTTTTTCATTGGTTGAGCTGATCATCGTTATCGCGATCATGGTAGTTCTGATTGCAGTGCTCGCACCGCAGTACCTGAAATATGTGGAGAAGAGTAGAGTTGCATCTGACCAGACAACGATCGTTGAGTACATCGATGCTATGCAGGTTCTCGCAGCAGACCCGGACGTAACATTGGATAGCTCTAAGAGTTATACTTTAACAAATTCTGGCAAGACCCTCTCAGTTAGTGCTGATTTGGAGGCTTTATTTACAGCAGAAAAAATTATGGATGCTGCTCAGGCTAAAGGCACCACATTACAGTCTACCGCATATGCTGGTGCAACTGTGAATATTGAATTAACATATGAATCAAATATGTGGGTTGTAAAAAATGCTTCCGGTGCAACAGGTAGTGTTGAGGTTTCCGGTAAGATTAAATAAACACCGTAATCTCTACTAAACCATACGCAACAAAGTAAAACCAAACAAAAGGACAATAATATGCTTCCTACAATAACAATACTTATGTATATCATTATATTTATGTTCGGAATCGTGATCGGTAGTTTCTTAAATGTATGTATCTACCGGATTCCGCTGCAGGAAGATATTGTCAGGGTAAGATCTCACTGCATGAGTTGTGGGTATAAGCTGGAGTGGTACGATCTGGTACCACTCTTCAGCTTTTTGTTCCTACGGGGGAGATGCCGCAAGTGTGGTGCGAAGCTATCCGTCCAGTATCCTCTGATTGAGGCATTGAACGGAATCTTATACGTGATTATCGTATGTATTCATGGGGTAAACATAGACTCCCTACTCTATTGTTTACTTGGATCGGCGCTCATTGTATTGAGCGTGATCGACTTTAGAACTTATGAGATTCCATTTGGAATCAATCTGTTTATACTGGCGCTGGGGCTGATTCGGCTCGCTCTGGATTATCATAACTTCCTTAGTTATCTGATCGGCTCCTTAGCTGTCAGTGCTTTTCTTACGATTCTGTATTACGCTTCCGGCGGCAGGGCGATCGGCGGTGGCGATGTGAAGCTGATGGCAGCCTGCGGACTGTTCCTCGGCTGGAAACTTATTATTTTAGCATTTGGATTGGGATGTGTGCTGGGCGCCGTTATCCATGTGATCCGCATGAAAGTAAGCGGTGAGGATCACGTGCTTGCGATGGGGCCGTATTTGTCTGCGGGGGTACTGATTGCCGCACTGTGGGGGAATCAGATGCTGTCGTGGTATTTAGGACAATTTTGATAACATATGTAATAAAATGGGATATTAATCGGCACCGTTCGAGTTTGCGGAGATGCGCAGCATCTCATAAGTAATAGCTCGCAATCGGACGAAGCTCGATTTATTATAAATACATAAGAGGGGACGTCGAAAGGAGAAAACGGTCAATGGCTGGTAAAGCAATCAGTATTGAAATCGGTTATTCGCTGACCAGAGTTTGTGAAGTCGATTATAAAGCAAAAACACATAAGGTATACAGATATTTTATGATACCGACACCAAACGGTGTGATTAATGACGGTGTGCTGACAGTGTCACCGGAGTACGTGGATGCTCTGAAATCCGCGCTGGCAGAGAGTAAGATGAAAGCGAAACAGGTGGTGTTCACAATCACATCGGGAAGGATTGCCAGTCGTGAAGTTACGATTCCTTTCGTGAAAGAGAACCGTATCGCGGATGTGGTGAGTGCCAATGCGTCCGATTATTTCCCGGTTGATTTAAGCCAGTATCAGTTGGCATATAATATTCTGGGAACCGTAGGTGAAGAGAAGACTGCCAAGCAGTATAAGTTACTCGTACTGGCAGCACCGCTTGCACTGCTTGATAAATATTATGATCTGGCGAAAGCGCTTAAGCTGGAGCTTGCGGCAATTGACTATGCCGGCAACAGCGTATTTCAAGTGGCAAAGGATAAGTGCTCTACGGGCACGAATCTGGTCATTAAGATAGACGAGAGATCCTCGCTTGTCATGGCGATTCAGAACGGTACATTTACTTTTACCAGAAATGTGGCGTACGGTGTGGATGAAGCGATCGACACGGTCATAGAATCCGAAAGATGGAAAGACTGCACTAACGTACGGGAAGCGGTGGATACCATGTCCTTCAACGACTGTACGATGACAGAGGAAGTAAGGGGCGCGTTAGAACCGTTGGCGGGCGGTATCGCCAGAGTCGTAGATTACTATGTATCCCATAATGCAAATACGCAGGTGGAGAAGATCTATGTTACGGGTCTTGGCGCCGATATCAAAGGACTTGCGGAACTGCTTGGCAGTGAGCTGAATTTTGAGGTGGAAGTGCTCAGACAGGTGCCGAACTGGAATCTGGACAAGAGCTTTAGAACCCAGTTCCACGGTGCGTATGTGGCCTGTGCCGGTGCGGCAGCCGCGCCGCTTGGATTTAAGCAGGAGAACGAGAAAGGCAAGGGTAAGAGCAAGGAGAAAGGCGGCAGTCAGGGTGGATTGAATCCTGCGCCGATTGCTATTACGCTATTAGTGATGGGTATCATTGCATCTGGAGTTCTGATCGGTTTTTCCGTATGGCGGTATGTGCAGTTACAGAAAGAAAACATGGAATTGAAGGCGCAGAACAGTGATCTGGAAGCGATCATTCCGATCTATAACGAATATACGGCAACACTGACATCATACAATTTAGTGACCGCCATGTACGGGCAGACGGAAAACAGAAATGAGGAACTCGTGGAGTTCCTGGAGGAACTGGAAGACAAAATGCCCAGTGATGTTCATGTAGTTTCCTTTACAAGTACGATAGACGGTGTGGCAATCAATATGGACGTCAGCAGTAAAAGTGAGGTAGCTTCGGCTGTTGAGCAACTTCGTACTTTTAATAGTCTGATTCCGAGTAGTGTAACAGTTAATTCCGTAGTTGAGGATATAGACGAGGAAGCAGGAACAATATCTGTTAATTTCTCGGTAGCGGCAATTTATAGGGATATTCATGATACGGTTCCCGAAGACACAGAGACCGCAGATACGGAAGATAGTGCGGCGGATGCAGCAGGTACAGAAGAAGAGTAGGGGGATTAGATCATGAAAGTTTCTAAGAGAGATGTATTAATATTGCTGGGGCTTCTTGGAATTTTAGCGGCGGTCTGTTCCTATTTTCTGGTATATCAGCCGACGATGGAGAAAGCGGACGCTCTGGAAGAGGAGAACGAAGAACTGAATGCGAGAATCGCTGACTTGAGTTCTAAGATGAATAATAAAGATTCTTATGTTGCACAAACGGAAAGCATGAATCGTGAGATGGATGCCATTTTCATGGAATTTCCGATAGATGTCAGAGAGGAAGACAGTATTTTATTAGCGGTCAATCAGGAGCTGATTGCTCCCATGCAGATCAGTAGTATCAGTATCGGCCCGTGCGAACCGGTCATTCTGCAGAGCGATGATGAGGAAATAGACCATACTTACGAGATAGAACAGATCGAGGAGTATGAGGCACAAGAGGGAATCCAGGATGAGACGATGGCGGAAGCGGCAGATGCCAGCGTGTCTGCTACCGGGAATATGCCTTCCGTATTGATGTCGCGTAATGTAACGACCAACTATCTGGTGTCTTATGATGGACTGAAAAGAAGTATTAAGAATATCAGTATACAGGATAACAGAATGAGTATTGATAATCTGACAGTGTCGTATGACGAGTCTACAGGTCTTCTGACAGGCACGACCAGCGTTGACATGTATTGTATCCCCGGACAGGCGGATAAGGAATATGTAACACCTAACTTATCATCTGTTCTGCTGGGTTCGGATAATATTTTCGGTTCCATAGAACTTTATGGAGAACGCGGGCTTGCGGATCTGGAAGATAATGATTCGGAGAATGCAGATGAGGATGCGGAAGAAGAGGATTAAGATTGCAGCAGGATAACGGAGTGGGTTATGAATCATATCAAACGACATGGACAACTGAATAGGAGAGATGCAAAGTCTGCAAATGCCGGTTTTTCATTGGTTGAATTACTGATTGCCGTAGCGATTCTTGCGATTATAGTGATTCCGTTATTACATATGTTTATCACTACCACAAGGATCAATGTGAAATCCAGACAGACTCTTCGTGCAACTACGGTGGCGCAGGATATTATGGAAGGACTTAAGGCATATACGATCGAAGAGGTTGTTGCGCAGTTTGAGCCGACGGCAGGAACGAGCGGTACTACTTATCACTATCCGGCGGATGGTTTCTATATTGTTAACAGTAGTATGATTCAGGGCGGTGTAAGGGATCTGACGGTTGACAAGGCGGATTATGAGGGCGTCTATTACTTCGGAATCGAGAATCTTAAGCTGCAGGGAAGCGAGTATGATGCACTGATCAGATTGGATGCATCTACATATGGTAAAGATAAGGACAAGACTACAGACGAATCCGGTCTTCCTGTCTCGCGCAAGAAAGCGCATGATAATGTATTTAACGGCAAAAACTATGCCGAAATCGGAAGCGTAGCCGAGATTAACGGCGGCGGCGATGAAGAGGAAATGAAGAAGGACAGCAGTTATCATGAACATAAGAAGCTGGGAGAAGCCGTTTTAAAGGACGCAAAGGAAAAATTTGAGGATCAGATTACGACTACCGGCGGGACGCTGCCGTCCGATTGGGATGATCAGTGGAAAGACAAAGAACTGAAGGATATTGTCACGAAAAGGACGATCGATGTCGAGCTGGCGGATGGCGGTGACGAGAAGTGTAAGGCTACAGTTAACTTCGCTTATAACTGTAAATATACATATAACGGAAACACATATACCTGTGTAAGTAACGGGCATACTGGCTCGGAAGCCGGTGTAGTAGTTGATGCGACCCGTACTTTTACCAGCGGCAATTTCTATCTGTTCTATTATCCTATTTATAATTCCGGACCGGGGATAGACGAGATTAATTTTATCATTAATGATGCGAATAAGTTGCTTGATGAAGATCAGCCGTTATTAAAAAGCATTACCTTGGCGAAGCAGGTACGGTCAGAGGTTGATATAGCAGCCAACGTGATCGCTCCTGAGCTGACGGAAGCGGAGTTGTGGGCCAATGAGAGCAGCTATCAGGCCAAAGTCGTTATAACGCCTAATCCGATGAGCAGCGGCAAGCTTCTTTTCAGGACCAATATTGACGAAAACATGGTTAAAGATCCGTCTACCGGAGACAGAGAGCCTATTATGGGAGTTAATTGCACCTATGATCCGAGTCATGTCGATCAGTGTGCCTTTTCGGGTGGTACGGCAAGTGATAAAGTAACAAATGTTATTTATGATGTGGAGATTACGGTCTATAAGACCGGCGCGGCACAGCATTTTACGGACAGCAGAGACAGTTATGATTTTGAGAGTAACGATGATGTCCACAAGCTTGCTTCAATCACTAATATAAGTCAGTAAGCGGATCGTTCGGTTCGTAAAGTGTCAGGTCACCCGTTGTAAATACAAGTGAAACAGAAGAGGGATGAAACGGTTTATGAGAAAGCCACATGAAAGCAGGATCTTATTTCGAGGCAAATTGCATAAAAGGGATGACAGAGGTTCCGCAATTGTCATTGTGATTATTGCCATGGCTCTAATCGGAATATTGGCAACTACAATTCTGTGGGCATCGTATTTGAATTACCGCATTAAGATCAATGACCTGAAGGTTAAGAACAGCTTCTACTCGGCGGAGACGGTAGTGGAGCAGATCGAGGCAGGTGTGAAGCTCAAAGTGTCCGGGGCAATCAACGAGGCATATCAGGAAGTAATAAGTAACTGGGATGCGCTGGGAACGGATGCTAACCGTGAAAGTTATTTCCTTACGGCATATATTGCAGCCGTTGAGAGTGAGTTTATTACGCCGACATGTCCCGTGGGACAGTATGACAAGAGCATTCTGAAAGGTTTTGTGGATGCCGAATGGTGGAATGAGAGTGATCCGAATAATGACGGATATATCATAAATGCTGTGTGGGATAATGCGATTCCCGAATTTAAAGCGGCAAACAGTGTAAACGGTTACGGCACTATGGTGCTTAAGAACATACGTGTTGAGTATTATGATGCGAATGAGTATCTGTCCATCATTAACACCGACATCGCGATTGATGTGCCGAAGCTCCGCTTCACACAGGCCGGAACGATTGACAGATTATATCCTTATGTGTTGATCGGTGACGAAGGCATCGAGATGGCCGGTAATACCGTGACGGTTAACGGTAATATATACGGCGGAGTCGATAAGAACATGAAGGGCGGTATCCAGATTGCCAAGAATAGTCATGTAAAGATAGAGGATGCAACCTATGTCGTTTCGGGCGGCGATATTGTTGTCGGCAACGACAATATTTTTACAAGCATGATCAATCAGGATGCGGAATTGATTATCCGAAATGTTACACAGGATAGTAAAGGATTCAGAACCAATATATATGCGAACGGACTGGCGTTAAACGGCGGTCATTTAGACGCTTCCGGAAGAATGTACATCGCAAATGACCTGATTCTGTCCGGCAAGGGCAGTAATGTGTCGTTGACCGGCCAGTATTACGGATACGGCAATACGAATGAATCGACTCATCAGGAAAATATGCCGAAGATCGACGGTGACGGCAATGCGGTAGTAGACGGAAGCGGCAATGTTGTGAAGGAGCTCCAGAAGGTTAATCCGGCAAACTGGAGCAGTGCCATTGTGATTAACGGCAAGAATTCTTCCGTAGATCTGACCGGACTGACAACGTTACAGCTTGCGGGCAGAGCATATGTGAGCCTGTCTAAAAATGATGAGAAAGAAGGCGGCGGGATGCCGCATGTGCTGATGGGAGAGTCCATTTCCGTTAAGAGCAATCAGATCGCCTATCTTGTGCCGGCGGAGTGTGTGGGCACCTTGAATGGGGAGCCTGTTATCGGACAGAATCCGGTATCCTTCGAGACATGGGCGAAAATGTTAAAGAGTCTTCCTGAATATCAGACAGCAGGAAGCGGAGATGCGGATGACGACGATAAAGATTACAGAATTGTTGATGCCAGCAGGGCGGTAACGAAGCTGGGCGGCGGAAAACTGAGCGATTACGGAATACCGGATATTAAAGCAGACGATTTGGGCGGCGTAAATATGGATGATTCCGTGGCTGTGATCACGGCGCTGAATCAGAATGCGATTGCGAATGGTTCCGGAATCAGATTCCTGTATAATTCGGAGAAACAGCAGGTATATCTGTATCTTGTCATGAGTAAAGAAAATGCGGCGAAATACTTTGCGCAGTATTATAATGTCAACAGCAATAAGGAAAGTCTGGACAATTATTTTAACCAGTATGTGACCGGCGGCATTAGGCTGAAAGGCAATGTACAGGGATATACGGTAGTGGGTAACAGTATGGTGTCCGCTACGGATGCGGGAAACAACGATTCGATCATGACCTCACCGGACGGTGCCAATCTTGTAAAGTTGCTGTCCAGCGTCCAGAATCCTTCCGGCGGAGACGATGAGGGAAATCCCCCGGCAGGAGAAGCAGGTGATTATGAGGAAGTATCCGATAATGTGGAGAATGTTACCAGTGACGCGGCTGATTTAAGAGAGCCTGGCGAGATCATTACCAGTTATGAGAACCTGATGACAAATCTGCTTGAGGATGATCCCGGTACGGAGGATAATGTGTTCGAGAATCTCGTCAGACTGGAGACAGATCCGCTTGATCCCGCGAGAATCGGCTTGCAGGATTATCTCGATGACAATCATGGCAAAGTAGAGTTCGTATCAGGGGATGCAGCGAATACTTTGAAGGCAGTGCTGGTGGACAGTAAGAAAGAGCCCGGCCATGTATACAAAGTATCTGATTCGAAGTTGAGGCTTGTCATTGCCATAGGGGATGTGGAAGTGACGAGGGATTTTCAGGGACTGATTATTGCAAGCGGTAAGATCACCGTATCGAATAACGCTGTGATCAAGAAGGACGGAGAAGGCGTATATGCTGTTCTTCAGGGAAAGTCTTCGGTAACGGGAGATACCAATACTCCGGCAAACATCCTGCTTAGCGGATCAGGAATGGTAAAGAACGGTTATGAAGAAGCGGATGTGGATGAATCCGGCAATCTGAACATTGATTATTCCAAGATTGTGCGGTATGAGAACTGGATTAAGAAGTAACAGCAGAGAGGGCAGAGGCAGATGCGCAGAATGGAAAAAAATAACAGGGGTTTTTCTGTTGTTGAATTGATTATTGTCGTTGCAATTTTAGCCGCGGTTGTCACAGCGTCAGTGTTGTCTATCGGGATGGTTTTCAGTGCGAATGCCAAAACGTGCGCCAATGATATTATAAGCGCGATCTCAGAATGCAGGATCATGACAATGAGTGCAGGTCGGGGCAATGTGAGACTGATTCTCTACCGGGATGCGGACGGTGACATATACAGCGAATTGCAGACAAGGACAACGGAATCGGCAGGATGGGTGACCGATAAGAACGGCGCTGAGAAGATCGGGGCAAGACGCTGTGCGGTGGGCTCGACAGACAGCGCAGATGATCTGCCGACAAGAGACAGCGCGTGGGAAATCTATTTTAACAGAAGTTCGGGGTCGTTTCTGGAGACTCTGGACAGCGGCGGCACCGCTACTAATGTGTGGGATATTTATGTAGGCGGCGGCAGTAGGAATTATCATATTCATTTCGAGAAGCTGACCGGCAAGACTACGATGGAACTTCTTCCGTAAATTACAGGTTATCTGTTAAGCAGACAGAAAGGAATCTTAATACTATGAGAAAAAATCAAAAAGGTTTTACACTGGTGGAATTAATCATAGCGATAGCAATTCTTGCAGTTGTGTCATTAGCAATATGCGGCTTCATAGTGGTCGGTTCCAAAGGCTATACTGCTGCGAATACGGATATCATGTTACAGCAGGAAGCGCAGCTTGCCTTGAACCAGATTTCAGATGTTATTATCGATACAACGGACAGTATCAGCTATGGTGACGGAACCAATCTGGTCTTGAAAGACTCAGAGTTCAGCGGCGAGCCGAGTGAGAAGATTCTGGTAGTTGTAAATAAGAAAGATAGCAATAATGATAACGACAGTTATCGTTTTGAGTGGAGTAAAGATGATCAGATCATTTACTTCAATACGAGCGATACCGTAATCGATGATGCAAATCCGGCGCCGGTGTTTGATGACTCCAAGAAGGCGATTCTGGCGCAGCATGTCAGAGAGATGCACATTGATATTTCGCAGTTTGAAGAAAATCGGGTAGTCATGGTTTCCATGACTTTTGAGAAGGGCAACAAAGAGTACACCACGTCTAATAATGTTACCGTGCGAAACAGAATTGCGCTCAATAAAGTTGATATCGAGCCCATGAAGAAAGCGGATGAATTCACCATCACAACGGTGAAGAACGTCACATTGGAGCCGGGGGATGTCTATACACTTCCGGCTACGGTGGCGAGTACATCCGCGGATCAGGATATTAAGTGGGAACTGGTTGATACCGGGGCGATGACATCTACGATTTCTGCAGACGGTCAGTTGAGCATTGGCACGGACGAAGTCCGGAAGAGTTTTATGGTGAAGGTCTCCCGTGTGAACGAGGAATATGCGAACCAGAATGATAAAGTGGCCAAGCTTGTTAAAGTCAATATTAAGCGTGTGAACAGCGTTAATTTAAGCTGTGCGCAAACTGTTATTAAACCGGGGAGTACGGTTACGGTAAATGGTCAGGCAGTCGGTTATCTGCTGGGGAATAATTGTGAGGCGCTTTCCTGTATTCCGGATGACGAGACGAAAGATCTGGATCTCGTGGCAACAGTCGGCAGCGAGGGATGGAGCATCGTGAGAGGCCCCGCAACGATTGAAACTTCTGATAAGGGCAAGGCGGAGATTAAGATTGCTTCTTCGGCGAAAAAGGGCGATGAGATTGAAATCAAGGCGACCTCCGATCTGTCCACGAGAAAGAGATATGGAGTGGTGCAGGGGACGCTGATTATAAAGGTGACCGAGGGAAGTAACGGGGCGAAATTTATCGGTTCGGAGTTAAAGTTCGGTACAGATAACGACCCGGGTATATTTGACTATATGCGTTCACATCTTGGCACGGATCATGGACGTTATGTTTTCTGTCTCCGTGTCCGGGAAGTGGGGGAGACTGATTGCAGTAAAGACTGGGTAATCCTTTATTATACAATGGCGGCTAACGAAAGATTTCTTCCGGATATATTCGGATTGGACCATACAAGATCTTATGAAATTTATTTCCAAGTGCTTGATCCGAGACCGAAGGGCAGCAGAGAGGAAGCATCCGGTGAAGAGATCAAAAATGAATACCTCGCAAATCTTGACAGTAACGGGAAGTATATCGGAACCAAGTTTGAGGCAGATGAACATTATTATGCAATAGTGAACCCACCGGTGGTCGGTATTGTCGTAGATGGGGTAGCTTATCCGAATGATGATGAGAATGACAGAGACAAGTTTGTACATTGTAATATTAATGAGGTTGGACTTGGAAGTGGCGTATTAGGTATGATCAATCCGAGCAACGCCATCAATATCGATTTTAATACGATCTTGAATAATATGGCTTATACGGCTTACAAAGAAGAGAATGGTAAGTGGAAGAGAGTATACGGGATCGGGTATGACAGCGAGGAGGTCGTAGAGCCGCGCAAGGGCATAGAGAGAATAGGCGCGTTGGATCCGGAAGTGGTAAAGAAAGATGAGTATACAGGGCAGCCTGCGCAGGGCGGTGTCATATTTCAAAAGAGATCCAGCATGACGATTAAAAGGGATAATCCACAAGGCGGGGCAAAGACTGAGGATGCATGCGGAATATATCACATTGTTCCCGGATTTGCGTATGCCAATAATTTGTACGTCAGGGGCGATTATTATGTGAAAGATGTCATCTATAAATATGCGCCTGAAGATTATAATACATACTATTATAAACAATGGGATGCTGTCATTAACATAAAGATTGACCAGGGATTAAACCTTCAGTTACCGTCTGTAAACGGCGAGGAGCGGTGGACGAATTTCCCTGTGCCTTCAGACAGGGCATTCCCGTTTGATCTGAGGAGTGAGACAAAGCAGGAGATTACTTATTCTTTCACGTCGTACACGAAGGATGGACAGTGGCGCGAGCAGTTGAATAATATAACAGTCTCGTGTGAATACGTCGGACAGGATAGATATAGGATTACACTGTCGTCGATGGAAATTAACGGAAGACAGATTATCACGCATATTTATGGCAAGTATGAAAGCAGTGTCGGACAGCTTGACTGGACCAGAGTGGATACGGAGAAGACAATAACAGAGACAGTCAAGACGAATCTGACATTTACAAAGGATAATAAGCAATATGAGACGTACTTCCCGACTCCGTCAGAGGCTGATTTCCCGATTGCTGCGTTTGATAATGGCAGTGAAATCGGCAGTTGGCAGCTTATATCGTTTAACAAGGACGGAAGTAACGACTCGATGATTGAAAAATGTATTGTGAAGTGCAGCAAGCTGGGTGCATATACCATAGAAATCATCAGGGAGAATTTGACTAATAACCCACATAAGAAGGTTGTGTATAACTATGGTACATTCAGCTGGGACGGAAGCAGTACATGGAGTCAGGTAAAGCCAGGAAGCAACACCGGAGGTGATACGGCGGTATGGGGTACACGGATTTACTTTGATTATAATGGTAATCAGTGTATGCTGGAGCAGCCGCTTCCGTCTGAGAATGGATTCCCGAGTTTTACAGAGAGCTATAGTGAAACTGTTACACTGTATTACTCTGCAACGGATACCTATGGGGATAACGGACAGAATTCTTGGGGTGGTATTAAGAAAGAATTTACCTATGACGCAGGCAGCAATACCTATACACTCAAATTAGTGAATGGCTGGAATTCTGGTCAGGTATTTGGTACATGGACATGTGCCGGTGACGGAACACAGTGGACAAAACAGTAACTTTATAGACAAGTATTGGGGCGATTGATATGAAGAAGAGAAGAAGCGGTTTCAAATTAAATAGCATGAAAAGCAATAAGAAAAACAAAAATATCATTCTTATTGTAATCGCTTCGATTGCAGCGGCATTGGGGACGGCTGTTTTCGGTATATTGAAGTGGAAAAAGAAGAAAGTTTCCGACGGTGAATCGGAAAATATGGCGAATCTCAATGAGGAGAAGATATCGGAGAATATGTCTGTCGAATCCAAGCCACAGCCTCCCGCGCGTTTTGCGCATCGGAAGTTACAGCCGGGTGAACTGGACTGGGAGACTCTTGCCAAGGAGAAGGAGATCGATCAGATCAGGCGGGGCGAGATTCCGGAGGATATGCTTAAGGGCAACGATAAAGCGGCACGCGGTGCGCGAAGGAGAATCATACGCGGCAGAAAGCCGGCCTTTATCGCTACCGCGATGATCCTTGTGGCTTCCTTATGTTCCTATAATGTCCTACAGCATTTGCGTCCGGCGGAAGCATTGGCGAAGGAATCTTTTACGGGAATCGGTAAGATTGTAAGCGAACATAATGAGGATGACCCTTACATAATACTGGATATCGTTCCGTCACAGGTCATGCTGTCAACGGCAAGCCTTAACAGTGCGGATGAGACAGATGACGACGCAACGGATGCAGAAACAGATTCAGATGTAAGTGCGCCGATTGATGCTCCGACCATGACATTCTCCTTTAGTACAGGTACAATGGGGTATCTGGCAGGAGGTAGGGTTCCGTTTGCGGATGATTTGGAGAAAGCATTTACGGAAAGTCCGGTGTTTATTCGTTATGCGAACAGGGATAAGTTTTTGAATACATTAGTCCCGTCGATGACGGCATTTCCGCAGATTCGTTATAAGGAAGCGTATGGCGGTGTACTGAACGCCAAGACAGGCGGCGGGACATTGCTGTTTCCGAATCAGGAAGTGACGGTGGACGATCAGTATAAGATCACTTCCGATAACGATAAATCTGCTATGGTGGAAGGAATTTTCCGAGGCTCTTATCTGGAATATGCCGGGGGAGACAAGACCGGATATGATTTCATTAAAATGTCTGCCAGAAACAGATCAGCCAATAAGGCTACGGGAATAACAGGCAAGTATGTGTATGTTTTCGATGATCCTGATGGTGACGGGATTGGAACATTCTTTGCCGTATCTTTGGAGCAATATGCTACGATGCCTGAGGGTACTCCTGCGTATAAGGCTTCTGTAAGCAGCGAAATCGACGGTTCTGTGAGACCGGAAGGATATTCGGACGATATTGCACTGTATACATACGATGAAGCGGAAGGCAGATATGTCTATCAGGGAACGATCGGAGAGGTTTTTAACGGTCAGAACAATGACGGTAATCAGGATGATGACACTGGGGACTCTGACGACGGTTACACGGGAAATACGGACGCCGGTTCAGAGACGCCTGAGCCGACACCGACACCAGATCCAACAC
>CAMWMS010000019.1 GCA_947175435.1 uncultured Lachnospiraceae bacterium
CTTCCAGCAGAACCCCGTTAATATATACATTTCCATCCCGAATCTGAATCGTCTCTCCCGGCAGTCCTACTACTCTCTTGACATAGTAATGAGAATTCTGGTTCCCGTTCGGTAAAAAGACAACCACATCTCCGCGCTTAGGCGATGAAAGTCTGTATATCACTCTGTTCATCAAGATCTCCTGCCCGTTAGACAGAATCGGTTCCATGGAATCGCCTATTACACTTGTTCGCATGCCAACCGAAAACACGATCACAAATGCAAGAAAGACGGCAATCATTCCGCCCACGATCACCTCAAAAATATCTTTAATCACTGTCGGGTTTAATTTCTTTTTTTTCTGATAAAAGGTCAGTCCTTTTCTTCTCGCCACCGATCGTTCCTCTTTTAGTCATGCCCCGAGTTTGCGGAGATGCGTAGCATCTCATAAGCAATATCTCGCAATTGAGCGAAGCTCAATTTTTTGTAACTGCCACTTTCGTATTATACCAATATCGGAACCTAAAAGCAATCTTCCAACAAAAAAACAGATACCTCAAATCCTTTCAAGGTATCTGTTCATGATTTCTCAGATTATCTGACTAACTCTTTTACCTTCGCTCTCTTGCCGACACGGTCTCTCAAGTAGTTCAGTTTCGCACGTCTTACTTTACCTCTTCTTACTACTTCCACTTTCTCCACGTTGGGGGAGTGCATAGGCCATGTCTTCTCAACGCCGACACCGTTAGATACTTTTCTTACGGTGAAAGTCGCTCTGTTGCTTCCGCCCTGTATCTTAAGCACCGTTCCCTCGAAAACCTGGATTCTCTCACGGTTTCCTTCCTTGATCTTACCGTATACTTTAACAGTATCACCTACGTTAAAATCATCGACTGTTTCCTTCAACTGCTCTGCTTCAATTTCTCTGATAATCTCGTTCATAATCTGCCTCCTAAAATATATGGATGTTCTTAATACATTCTGTAACAGAGGACCATCTTTATTCGCAACATTAATAATTTAGCATATAATTAGGGAAAATGCAAGCCTGAAAAATAAACGAAAAATAAAGAAGCAGGAAGGATGACCTATTCCATGTTGAAATAAATCATCCTTCTCACTTAAAACATCATTTTACGATGTAATCAGTTACCAGCAGTATTAATTACATGTATGTTAGCATTCACAGAACCGGATAAATCATAACGCCCCACAGCCACATAAATCGTTTGACCTTCCGTCATAGATATCTTCTTTGCAAAATTGTTACCACTGGTTTCCGTAAGTCCTCCATTATTGTCATCATCGTATCCATATCCACCGTTAGTGCTCTCAAGATTCAACTCATCGCTGGTAGCATCATTTCCGATACTGGTATCCTGGAAAAACCATGCCTTCGGATCACCGCTACTATCATCTGAATAGAAAATATAATCACCATCCGCCGGCGCAGTAAAAGAATACCACTGATATTCCCCAGAATCAACATTCAGTCTAGCGCTTTCACCAAGTGTTAATACTTTAACGCCTCCCGTCTTCTCAGCATACACGGTAGTTGTTATATCACTATTAAGATAAGGATGACCTACCACCACATATATGGTCTTACCTGCAGTCAATGCAATTTTCTTAGAGAAGTTATTACCGATTCCACTATTGTCATCATAGGAATTGCTTAAATTATTCATCTGATAATACTCACTTGCATAGTCAATATCCAGTTCATTAAAGAACCACGCCTTAGTATCATCATCACCATCCGAGTAGAACTCATATGTTCCATCTTCTTCTGCCGTAAATTCCAGCACCTGATATTTGACAGTTTCCGTATTCACTGACACTTCCGTTCCTGTTCCG
This sequence comes from uncultured Lachnospiraceae bacterium, assembly GCA_947175435.1. Taxonomy (GTDB): domain Bacteria; phylum Bacillota; class Clostridia; order Lachnospirales; family Lachnospiraceae; genus UBA3282. The sequence continues at coordinate 1,837 of CAMWMS010000019.1, forward strand.
ATTTCCAGTGTCTGAGCCCCTGCGATCTTCTCAACCGATATCGTACCCTCAGCCGAAGCCGAACTTGAGTATGGAGTAACTTTAAGGTACACTTTCATTCCTTTTGCAAAGGAATATTGATAGGTTTCAGTCGTATCGCTATACACCTGTCCAATCCTGTTTGATGAAGTCGAATCCAATGCCGCATACCGGTCTAACACTATTCGAGCTACACTGCCCGCATTATTTGTAACTGTAAATTTGTATATTCCGGTTTCAACCACATCAAAACTCATCCACATATAATCAGCATCTAAGCTAATTTCTATGCTTTGACTCAGTTCCAAAGACTCAACAGCAATCGGCTCTGCTTTGATTGTCAGCGTGAAATCGCCACTATAAGTATTCGGCACTTTCCAATATATGGGTTCATCCTTTTCCAGATAATACTCATAGTCCACACTACTACCTGAATAATGGTAGACATACGCTGTCTTGCTTTCCTGAGTTAAATCCTCATACAAATAAGCATAAAATGTTGACGTACCATTACTTGTCAGCGTAAATACATATCTTGCAGATTCATCAGCCGTAAACTTGATCCACTTTTCGGACACCCCTGGAATCTTGATTCCGTCAGTGGCCATAGCTTCAGTCATTTCGACGGCTTCTACTTTCTCTACTGCCGCTTTAACAGTCGTATCCGCTAAACCGTCATTGCTTACCTTCCAGTATACCGTTTCGCCTGCCGGAATATACCAACTCTCCGTTCCTGCATATTCGCTGCCGCTATATTGCATTGTAAGATAATCTCTGCCAGAATAGCCATAGTCAAAGGACTGGCTGGTTGACGCATCTAAAGCTGTATACATTGATACACCAACCGAAAATGAAGAATTAAATGTAAACGCATATCTCGCGGACTGATCCGGTTTAAAACTAAACCATTTAGCTGATTTGACTGGAACCACATTTCCACTCTCGTCAGCACTGCCTAATGTTAAGGCTGTGATATCAATCTTTTCCGCCTTCATCTTAACAGAAATCATGTCGGTTGAACTGCTGTTTTGGATCTTCCAGTATACTTTACCGTTTGCCTCCAAATAGTACTCTTTTGTCCGGGTATAATTGTATTCATCATCCCTTACAATATTCTGGACACCAGACAGACTTTCTCCATTCGCATTTAAATCACTATATTGCTGCACGTCCCAATAGTATTCACTCGTACTTGTAAAGGTAAAGGTATATTTTGCAGCTTCTTCTTCCGTCGATGTATAGCTAAACCACTTCTCCTCACCAGGAGCCAGATCAACCGGTTCCGTTGTCCACTCATTAACCGGAACCTTCTCTACTGCAACCGCAACACTAAGGTCATCAGCTATTTCGTCATAACTACTACCATTATTTATATAACAATATACTGTCTCATCTGACGGAATATAAAGCTCACAGGCTTTGACGCTACTACCAAAGTTGATGTTACCTAACCACGTCCCCGAAGAAGTATCCTTTTCCGAATAAAACGCTGCATAATATGAACTTGTGTCCTCTTCGTTCGCATTCGTATTCTTAACCGTAAAAGTATACCTTGCCTCTTCCTCTGACCTGAAACTGAACCACTGCGTTAAATGAGGATATATCACAGCCGTTGTTCCTTCCTGATCAGCGAGCGACAGCACTGCATCCTCATTCTTTTTCACTCTGATTGCAATGTTCGCCGGAGTATCAGGACCATTCTCTATCATCCAATATATGGTTTCACCTTGTTCAAACTCCTTACTGTAACCATAAGAATTGGAACTGTCAAACTTGCCCTCTGCCTCTGCATGATCGCTATCGCCGCTTATATCTTGATACCCGATAACATAACAACTTGTATCACATCCAAACGAAAAGTCATATTCACCGGCTTCCTCCGCTTTGAAGGCAAACCACTTCTCACCGCCGGCTTCAATTTCTTCACTGACTCCTGCCTCGCTTAAGGGTGTAACAGATGTCCTGTTAACCGTCACTGTGAGCGTCAAATCTGCATTATTTGTATTGCGTATACGCCAATATACTGACTCTGCCACTCCTGCCGGGACACCATATACACCACTTCCAGCGTCATAGTATCCGCCAAAATAAACCGTAGCTTCGGAATTCTCATCCTCCGGATCTGAATACCTATATGCATAATATGTATTGCTATTACTTGTATTGGTATTCTCAAAGGTAAATGTATATCTGACATCCTGATCTGACTCCGGCACCTCAAACTCAATCCATGCCTCATGTCCATAAGAGATCGTTACATCTTCCAAACCTGTCAGCGACATCTGATACTCACTACGCAAATAATCACAGGATGCATAGACATATCCAGAGAATTCTTGGTATTTCCTGCCCTTATGTACTCTCAATTCCACAGTCTTATCACCATCTAAGGCAGCATCGTACTCAAATTCAATTCTTGACGTAGAATCTGTATCTATTTTTGAACCGTCTACATATAGTTCAAATATTAATTCTTCATCATATGAATAAAAAGTATATTTACCACTCCTACTGAAACCGCACGGTATCGCTGCCTCATAGCCTCCGCTAATGCTTAGATATTTTGAAACCCCTGAACCATAAGAAGCAGATATACTCCAATTACCGGCATTATCAACACCTACTTCAGCAGGTCTGACCGTTACCTGATAAGTACCTGAGGAATGATAATAATAATAACTTCTAAGCATTACCTCCTCACCTGCGTCAAGCCATGTTTTTATGACGTCAGTACTTCCCTCATTCTTTGCTCCCAGAGCCTCTCCCAGTCCATTGCCATCCAACGCATACAATTTCAAATTTGCACCATAATAGTTATCGCCATATCCGAACTCATGGAAGCCATCCTTTGATGCTGTAAATTTAATCCATACCTCTTGATAATTTTCTGTCGTAATCGTATCTGTATAACTACAGTCATCACCAAGAGTTACATCCTCTTGAACATATCTGTATACACCTACATAAAAGCTGTCACTATAATATGCTCCGTTGTGCACCTCAAGCCGAACTTCTGTCCCTTCAGTGAGGTGATAGATCATACGGAAATTATTACCTTCGCCGCTGTAATTCGTATCAGCAGCTAACCACGCGTCATCCGTGTCTCTCAGATAAGCGTATACATCATCTCCATTCTCAGAGCGGAACACATAATCTCCGGTATAGCCTGCAGTAAACCGGAAGGTCTCTGTCTCATTACCATCCAATTCAACCAAAGATGTTACGCCAATATTTAATTGTCTCATTGTCTTAGCGGCAGATACAGTTACTCTGTTTCCGTTATATCCGGATTCCAGAATCAAATACCTGCTACCACCATTTTCCACAGATGTCGCATACATTGGGTAATAATAGTTGCTCTCTCCTGCTCCATACCAATTATCCCAATCACCATACCCATCCTGATAATATTTGTAGCTGATATACCGACTTGCACTATATCCAAAATTATAATATCCTCTGCTGTCAGCAAACCATTCTACTATTGCCGCCTCGCCCTGATTCAAAGTAAATTCGACCTCTCCGTCACCTGTAAAGCTCTGCTCTATCAGTTTCGTACAGGAAACACTAAGCTCCGTCTCGATCGAACTCGTTACCGAAACATTAATATATACCGTTTCGCCCTGATATAACTCTTTATAGTAAGATCCGTATTTTGTTGTCATTGGATACAGCTCGTTCAGACCAGTATACTCTTTCAGTACAGCATTATCATTATCTGCCGCAATTTTGTACAAACCGGTTTCTGATACCGTTAATACATACCATGCCGTCTTTTCATTCGTTACGTTGACACGGTCAGAGTCGCCTGCCACAAGCTCCCTGATCTCATCTCCCTTGGCAATCGTTATCTTCTCCTCGGCAGTTTCCCCGGTTTCATTACTTACCTTAAAGTATATTGCCTCATTCTTATATAAGCCATAAGCGAAGCTATCGCCATCTGTGTAATCCGCCATGGATCCGCTGTTCACATCGTTATATCTGCCAACCGCACAGGATCCACTTATCGCAAAGTTATAAAATCCTGTTTCATCGGCTCTAAAATACGCCCATTTCTCGCTGCCTGCCGCTATATCGGCTATCGTGTTATCCGTCAGATCCAGTTTCATGATCTCAGCTGTCGGAGTAATCTGATAGCTGACTGTCAGCTTTCCGTCCGTGACACCAGAAGGCTGCATCTTGAGATATATTTTCTCACCGGCACTCATGCCATAAGTCTGACCAGAGTACATATAATCGAAATTCTGATCATTCAGTTTCATATAACGGTACATAGATACATCCGCCGAATTCTCATTCTCCGAAACAGTCATATCAAACTGATAAATTGATGCTGCAGGTGCAGTAAATACAAACCATTTTACATTATTATCAGAAAACTCAATCTGCTTAGGTGTCTCTGATACAGTGAGTTCCTGCGGTTTAACGCTGCTTACACTAATTGAGAAAGAATCCTTCTCAGGTACGCTGTAATAATATGCCGCAAAGAGAATTTCTTCTCCTTCACTCATGCAGATCTCATCGTCCCAATCAAATGCCCATCCGGAAACATTATTACTGTCAATCGTCTCATATTTATTCGTATATATGTTTATTCCGCTGTCATTTGTAAACGTATATCTGCCGTCAGCCGGAGCCTTAAAACGAACCCAGATCTTCTCCCCAGCCTCAACTGCCGCCGTATCTACTGCTACCGGCGCTGCTTCAGTCAGATTCTTTTCCACAGCCTGATATATGCTAAAGTTAAAGTCGTCCGCCTCTTTGCTTGTGTAGTATACTGCATAAATTCTTTCTTTTCCTACCTGATTTTCCCTTATAATCGTCTCGTATGGTGCAGACTGCACTGTGCCTGTCGAAGCAATCATGCCATTCGTAAATTCCCTTACTCTGACACTTGACTCGCCACCTGCTTTAATGACATATCTGCCGGATTCTTCGGGAGTAAACCTATACCATACCATGTGATTGGGTTCTGTCTTAGCAACCTCGATCTTTTTAGAATCACCGCTTACCATGGCTTCAGCAGCAACCAGTCCCTTTTTGATCTTGAAAGTCTTAGGCGTAGTTTGACCGGAATCAGCATCACCGCTGGCAACAGCCGCAGTAATCTTAATCAATCTCTCTGCTCCTCCAACAGAACCTACATAACTGTAATAAAATCCGTTTCCAGACTGGTTACCTACAGAATATCTCCATGAACCACCCTTACACTCCATTGTAAGTGTCAAACCATCCTGTGCCTCAAACGCTTCAATAAAGTATCTGAGTGCCTCTCCGGAGTCAACACTGAACCAAAGAGATTCCCCGTCACTGATAGAATATTCTTTCGCATCCTCAGTAATCTTTGTAACCGTCTCCTTCTGAATCTTTACCTGCACCTTCTGCACTTCCGCAGATGTCAGCTTAATTATCAGTTTATCATTCTTTTCCAAGCTGAGATTGAATTCTGTGCTGCCGTATTTCGCATCGGATTCAATATTCTTATAATACACTACGGTAAGTCCTGAAGCTCTTTGACCGTCTTTCGTTGCCATAAATGTATATAATCCATCTTCAGACGCCGTAAACTCCAGATATTTTGTCTCATTTACAGCAGTAAACTCAACGTCCTTCTCTTTGTTTACTTCCAGCTTATCACTTGATTCTACCTGCGAGATCGCTAACGCGTTAAGCGTAATTGTGATATCACCCGTGGTATCCTCATCTTCAATGGATGCCACCACATAAAGATACGCATACGCACCTGCCTTGACGATCTTATTATCCAACGTAGACTCATACAGACCATCTTCCGCTATACTTAATAAGTCAGCAGTATACTTTGTAAACACGGCTTCTGCATTCTTGTCACCGCTCTTCGCTTCTGCAGTGAACTGATATCTTCCCAAAGCCTCAGCCTTGAATCTGAACCACTTGCCTTCCCCGTGTTTCATTGTTGTACTTGCCTGATTCTGTACAAAATCTACCGGTACTACTTCTGAAATCGTAAGTTTTATAGTCTTCTTACCCTGATTTGTGTTCTCTATCCTGAACAACTGTTTCTGACCCGCAGTATACTTATCATCCCCGCTGAAAGAGATTTCCTCTCCATCATAGTCTTCCAAACTGTTGCCTTTGTAGATTCGGAATCCATCCGCGTCCGCTTTAGCATACTCATACCGCTGTGTCTTCTTTGCAGTAAATTCTACCCACTGCACCGATTCAGGATCTACATCAATCGGCTTTGGTTCGCCGGCTGTAAGTGAAATTACCTCCTGGCCTTTGACCTCTGCCTCGAACGCCACTTTCTTATCAGACGATGTAAGTGTGTCGGCAGCAATCAGGGTCAGATAGAAAGTCTCGCCCTTCTTCATGTAACCGGAAATTTCATCAAGACTCGTTATTTGTCTGCCTAACCGGTTCGGAACCTCGCTGTACATCATGGTCAGTTCATCTTCTGGCGTTATCTTCGCGCCGAAGTTATATACACCTTCCTGATCTGCCTTCCAGCTCAGTCTCTTGGTCTCTTTCGGATCCAATGTATACTTTCTGCCATTCTCCAGCTTATCAACGGTTTCTTTTGTAACTTTCATAGATACAGAGACTTCTGTTGTTTCGGAAGATGCCAGCTTAATCGTTCTGACTGTACCCGCTTCAAGATACTCAACGTATTTAAACGTCTCCGATCCATCTGCCGCTGCATAGCCTTTATAATCCGTCCTGCCTTTATCATAGAATTCTGCCTGTACATCCGGCACGGTTCCATCTGCCTTCTTCTCTACCGTAAAGCCAAAATCATACCAGCCATTTCCTTCTGTAGCTGTAAAAGTCAACCATTCATTGACGCCATCGGATATCTTGATTGCACCTGTAGGCGTATCATACTCCGCCTTTCTCACAGATGTCTCCTCGACATCTATTGTTACCTTAGTATCTTTCTTGTCAGCCCATACATCAAATCGGACAACATCACCCTTACTAAGTGTGCACTCATATGTTCCTGCTCCATAGATCCAGGAAACCTCATCACCATTAATGCAGACTGTGATTTCTACCTGCACATCTTCTCCCTCCGGAAGGGAGGCCGGTTTTGTATAGCTGCTTGTGAACCTGTACTCTCCATCCTTTGGTACTTCAAACGTGACATACTTTGTGCTGCCATCAGCCGCAATCGTCACAGACTGCTCCTTACCCTTTTCAACAACAGCAGCCTGTATTACCTTAAGAGTTGCCGTATTAGCCTCCTCTGATGTCAGGCGGATATAGACAGTTTCACCCTTCTTCATCTCCCTGTCGATTGTGACATTGTTTGAAGATGCATTGTCTCCTTCTCCGCTTACATAATGACCCATACTCCGGCCATACTCATCATAAAGGCTGTCAAATAAATCTGCTTCTATATTCTTTGCAGCATTCTCAGTAACAAACGTGTACCGGCTCGTCTGGTCAGCCGTAAACTGATACCATACTTCGCCGTCTTTAGTCAGTGAAACTGCCACTGCATCGCCTGCACTTATCGCTTTTTCAGGTTTTCTTGCTGTCACCTCAACAGAATACTCTCTGGAAGAATCACCTGCTACCGTAAATGTATAAGATTCACCTGCTCTCAAGGGTACATTTACTTCATCTACTTCATCACCATTCTGCTTGATGGTAAACGTATAGTAATTGTCCGCAGGCGCTGTAAATCTTATGCTGCTTCCGCCTCTGACTTTCGTCTCACCGCCTATTGCCACTGTCTTATACTCTGTTCCGCCTGCAGTAAAGGTATATTTGACTGACTTCTTATAACTATCTAAATTTTCAATATAGAAATAATAGGTATCGCCTTTCTCCATCTCGACATCATCAAACACTCGCGTGAATGATTCTATTTCTAACAGCTGCATATTTTCCATCTTATATACAGAGAAGTAGCCATTATTTACAGATACACTATAATTTCCACATTCAGGTGCAGTAAACGCAACCCATCTCCTCTCGCCATACTGCAATTCCATTGTCAGGCTGTTATTCCTGGTCAGAACCTCTGCTCCGGAATTATCTAAATTCCCGGGAACATTATACTCATAACCTTTAAGAACATTGTCTCCATAATATCCTTCAGCCTCACCTACCGCATTAACTACTACCACCCACTTAGCAATTACTTTCTTCGTCACCTTCGATGTAACCGAGATCGTAGTAGTGCCTTTCTTGACAGCCGTTAGTGTAGCTGTGAAGGATCCTGCGTTAGCTTTTACCGTAGCAGCTTTTGTATTAGAACTCTTCCATGTAAGCGTATCTGTCTTCATCAGCGCTGCATCCCGATTAACGCTACCATCATCAAGCGGAAGGCTTAGTGTATATTTGTTGCCTGTCTTAAGCAGCGGGTGCTCCGCAAGTGCAATGATCGAATCATCCCTGACGCTCACATTGATATTTGCGCCACCTTCTATGACATTCTTGTCAGATACATCTGCGTAGCTTGCCGGTATATTCGTAGTCTTAAGCTTCGTAGTTACTGCCTTGGATTGATCATCGCCATATACGGCATACACGGATACCGTGTAATTGGAAAGCCGTGTCAGCTTAGTTACCCTGTACCGATATTGGTAGGTCGTATGCTTCGCATCAGCATAACCGTCATATTTACCATATTCACGAATACTAGCTTCGTTAACAAGCTCCCTCTTAAGCATCTTACCAGTAGAATCTTTTACCTCGATTCGGAAAGCCAGCTTATCGCCGTCGGTCTCTGTCTTAAAGTCATTGTATGCAGTGTAACTAAATATAACGGATCCATATACATCAACTACATCTTGGGATTTCAACTGCTTTACCGGATCAATCGCCGCTGACGTGACAACGACTTTGGCAGCCTTACCACCATTTTTAATAACGTTATTATCGCTTACGGATATCTCAAATTTCTTTTTATCCGCCTTCTTGGCGGTAATCCAGCATTCTTTTATAGCACCACTATATCTATCCCTTTGGAATGTAAGTTCATAAGAGTCATTCGGCACATAATCAATTACTAAATCCTGCCATTCGTAATTGCAGTATCCGTTTAATGCAATGTTCCCCTGTTTATATGTGAGATAGTCGGTAAGTCTGACTTTATTTCCCACTTTCAGCTTAATATTTTTACCTGTAAGACTATCCGCATCTGCCGCAATATTCAATTCTACGACGTCAATATGCTGCGTTTCAGCATTGTAAACCAGAACATATACCAAGCCCACACCTTTCAGGCTGATATTGCCCTTTTTGTCAATAGATGCAATCTTAGATGTAGGTCTGAACACATAACCACCAATCTTAAGCTGCGTCTTATCCTCCCAATCTTCCTCTTCATATACATTATCTGACACGTAGTATGTAAGTTTTGGATTAATATATGTTGTCTGCTCATCCTTTGTCAACGGCAGAGTCCTCAAAACATAATCCCATTCATCAGAATAGTCTTTATTTTCGAGGAAACGGGCATATACAGACAAAGGCACTTTCTTTGCACTGATGTTGACATAATACTCGTCATCTTTCTCATATACATTTGTTTTTTCCGTGTCAAAATATGCCAACAGTCCAGCTTCCTGCGCCTTGGTTGTCGTAAAGGTACTTACCGCACCCGCGGGTTTGGATTCAGATTTGTAGCCGGCAGCTGTTGTACGGAGCACCCCTACATTGCGTACATATACCGTATACTGCTGACCCGGCTCAAGATTCGTGATCTTGTGATAATACTTAACACCTTTACTGAGCCATGTTCCGGTTTCACCGGTACAGAAAATTGGCTTCGTCACAAATGCATCGTAATTTCCATTTGTGACCTTCTCGATCTCTTCTTCAAAATCCTGCGCGGTCTTCTTCTCAGTCTTGCTGCTCTTTAAGACATAAATCTCCCTGCGGTATCCGCCTGTGGGTACCGTATAGCTGAGATATGCATAAGTATCGTGAGGTTCCGTCTTAATTGCCTTAACTGCCGCAAGCTCACTGACCGTAATCTTTAATACAGCGCCTTTTAATACGTTTCCTTTAGCATCCGTTAATTTTTCTTTCTTCCCGTCTGCTACATATGCCGGATAAGCGGTAATCGTTGCCTGACCCTTCTTAATCGCCGTAACGTATCCTCTATCCGACACTTCTACTACTGACTCGTCGCTTGACTCATACAGAATACAGATTACATCGCTCATCTGCTTCTTAGTAATCTTTAAGTCAAGCTGCTGACTTTCACCAACCACCATCTTAGAGGTTGCCCCGTTGAAAGCAATGCCCTTAGGTGCAACAGCCTTAGAAAGATCATCCATAAGGATACAGTTAGTGAAATCAACTACGAAATTCTCCTTATAACCGTTTTCCCATATAATTTCAAACTTCTTCTGATCTTTTGCTGATGCGTCAAATGCCACCGTATATACTGCACGGCTGTTACTCGTCCCAACATTCAACAAATATCCCGCATTCTTAATGCTGTTCTCATATACTACATTCGCTGCAGAATCCGTTACACTGTTATACTCTTTCGGTGCAGTAATCTTAAATACAAAATAATTTCCTCTTAATTCTTTCTTTTCACCATCCTCGTCATAATAATAACCTGACAAGGAATACTCAACACCTTCTCTGGGTGTGATTGTATGCGTATAGCCGTTCTGTGCATCGCCAGATATGCTATCATTTAATCTTGTCTGTACAATACCATTGGCTGCTACTGATTCTACACTCGAGGTGTCTCTGACCGGTGTAAATGCAACGGTCTCAAATACAACCTTATAATCTCTTGCCCAGAATACTTGTTCTTCCCAATCATCATGATCCTCGTAAATATTCGTCAGTCCGCCGGTATATGATACATTATAGCTCTTACTACTTCTAAGGTAACCGCTGAACTGATTTTCAGCTGTTTTCTCATACACGGATAAAGATAAATTATAAAATGCTCTCGGACTGAATATAGCCTCAGTTACAAAAATCTTATCCTCTTCAAAAAACTTCCTATCAGCAATAATATCCTCATACCCTGTGACTTTAGGATCCGCGGCGCATAACTGTCGAACCGTCTCTGTTGAACGACTAATATAAGTTCCTGCCTTAATATCTTCCTTCAATACCGGAGCCACGGTAAGTTCTCTCGGCAAAATGGTGAATTTCTTATCGTCCTCTCCATTAAAAGTATATGAACCATACGCATAGTTAGCGTCCTGCTCCACAATTACATTCAGATAATAGTCACCCACATGAACCGCGTTACTCTCATCTACATACCTGCTATCATATTCATCATCATATCGATAGAACCATTGCAATGCAATATCTGCATCATTGACAAGGCTTCCATCCTTCGGATCTGTGACAATAACTGCATTATTAATTCCTGTATCCGCGAAAGACAAAGACTTCCCATCGTAAACTTTCGTCAGATCCGCCACCTTAGACCAGTCTACTTCGACACTGAGCCTTATTCCTTTGGTCTCGTTTACTGTTATATCGAGTTTATCATTTTCATAGGCTAATATATTGTTGCCGTCCGCATCTATTTTATAATTATTATGTTCATCAAGCGCGTAACGGTTGTTGTAATTCCAATTATATAGATATTCATTTTCATCACCAAAATTAACACAAAGCCTATATGTTTCGCCTTTAATAAAAGAATCGTTATTATTAAGTCTTACGTATGTTCCCGCAGCAGATCCTTCTTTAATCAGACGTTCAACATACCAGCAAAGCTCATAGTCACTCCACTCGTACAAATTAATACTCTTCTCATCCGGTGTAAAAGTGTACGATCCGTCCTGACCTTCAACGACTGTTCCGCCAACGATCTTATGCTTCACATACTCTCTTGTCCCATCAGACGCATAAGTATATGTTATCTTATCAATGAAGTTGCCGACAGTTACACCCTCATATTCTTCTACGGCACCATCAAGCAGTACTAATATGTTTTTTTTCTGAATAGTGTAGTATACATACTTGTCATCAGCATAATACTGTTTCTGCGGATCTTCATAGCTAACCCTGATCCTGTAATCTGCCACATCTCTCGGTGTAGATGTATACTCTACATCCGGATTATATCCATAATAATAATAATCCTCATATAAAGGCTCTTTCAAAACACTGTCATCTTGTTCGTCTTTAATATATCTGCTGTCGTCAGCTTCTACGACCTCTCCATTTTCATCTATAAATTTTCCTTCTTCATCTTTATAGATATAAGCGTACTCTCCCGTAAATCGCTGCCATGTATACCTAATACGGTCATCAGTCTTTTCAGCTAACAGTGTCCTACTATTGTCGCTATTAACTACAGCCAGCTTATACTCATCTCTTGTTTTAAAGAGCTGGTCGCCGGTATATTCCCGGATTATTGCATTATCAAAGCTTTTACCTGCATCAACATTAGAGTTAATGCTGAACGCCGGCTTATACATAGCAGATACATCGATTACTGCCGGATCACAACCTGTCACTTCAATATTCTTTGCGTATTTCTCCAGCGTTTCACTCGACAAATCTACTCTGTAGTTTTCCTGCGATGCATTAATATCAACACTATGTTTGGTTCCTACACTGGTATATACTGCTTTCTTACCCGAGAAGACAACTCGATACTTCACATCATCTTCCTTAACAAGCACAGCATTTTCATCTTCTAGCACATTCCATGAAATCGTTTCTTTGCCATCTTCTTCTATTGTTACAACTCCTTCTTCGACAGCAAATACCGGCTCATAAGACTGCGTCTTTTCCGTATCGTTATATGATATGCCCCAGAAGTATGGGTCAGCTTTAACAGCAGCCGTAAATGCCTCATCAGTCATATTATCTTTATTATTCATCTGATAGACATTATAGGTGTCCACTGCCTTTTTCAGGATATCCTTAACAGTCATTCCGGCATAATAAGTAATCCCTGTCTTTAATACAGGTTCAATAGCAATATCAGCCGTACTGATGACTACCTTAACTTCTTTGCGGGAAGCATGATAATATCCTTCTTTGCCTGCATAATGAAGCACAATATAATATGTGCCGGCATCTTTAACATCTTCATAACTCTCCAGTTCGTTTCTGTTAGCATCAATCCATGTGTATGTAATTTCCGCTTCCGGAATCTCATCACCGCTCTCGACTTCGATTACAGTTGCACCGAGTAGCTCATGAATTGCTTTTTCATCAATACACTTCGTATCGTATACTTTCCCGAAATTTGATCCATCCTGATTAACATCATTTTGAACCATTATCTCCGTAGCAATAGTATCTCCCATATTGATATTTGCAATACAATTGGTGACAGTATAATTCTTTGCATACTCCTCTTTAAATACAATCGTCAACTCAACCACATAATCTTCTGTTTTAATCAGCCGATCGCTATCATTTAAAATAGTATCACTATGAGCATCTTTGATTGTCACTTCATCGCTTTGAATATAGGCATCTTTATTGCTTGAGTCAAGCAACATACCTTCTATGTTTAAGGTATAGCTTTCTTTTACATCCTCCTTAACCGCCTCAACCGACGTTCCGGGCACAACAGATGTGCTGCCGTTATATTCAACGCCAACATCATGTTTATCGATTCTGAAGTTAATTTCATCAAATATTTCTTCCTTGTCATAAACGCCTTCCACTACCGGAAGCGATATTTTGAGTCTGTAATCTCCTGCGTCAACCGGTCCTGCACCATCAAGTTCATTACCCGTCGAATCTACCCATAAATAATTCAAATGCGTCTTTAATTCAGCATTATTATTATAATCGAGATTTACCTTGATATAATCATTTTTAATATCATTGACAATATCTTCAAATGGATTTGAATTATTTTTGGAATATTTGCAGATAATTGTCTTCGTTTCCGTATCATAACTATAATTACCATAATTATTATTGATCCGATTCTGTATCCTTACATAATCAATAACAATTTCTGCCGTTGCCGACGAATTACTTTTTCCTTCATCAGCGGTTATGTCTTTATTTTCATTTTTCTCATCTGATGCGGTTTCCTGCGCAGCATTCTCGTCTGGTTCAGTTTCCCGATCATTCTCGTCTGATCCGGTTCCTTGCGCAGCATCCGCAAGCGTTTCATTCACATTACCTTCAGACTTCTCATCCTGCCCCGTTTCAGCAGATCCGCTCTCTTCCACCACTTCTTCTATAATTTCATCGGATGCAGATTCTACAACATCTCCCGATTCCTGCACCTCTGCCGCCTTAGCCGTAATCGGCACAGACTGCACTGTCATGGCAAATGCAAGGAACATTGCTAATATCCTTTTCGCCCTAAACATTTTTTTCAATTCGTTCATTTTCATCCCCCTCGCTTATCATTTTCTTTGTTTCTCCTTTCATCGAATTAGTTTGTTGATACTGTAACAAATAATTTTATTTCTTTATTGGCTAATACAGGTATAAATATGCCTTAAAGATCTTATGACATTTTCAAAGTATACGCCACATATACTCAATTTGCAATTGAAAACTTAAGCTTTCCTTCTCACTTTTCCCTTTCTCAGTTCGCTCCATATTCCGCCATTCACCAGCTTATTCACGTTGCTTCACATATGCCTCATAGAGATCCGGCCGACGCTGTTTCGTCCGTTCTATCGACTGTTCCAGCCGCCACGCATCCACCTTGGCATGGTCTCCGCTTAACAGGATCTGTGGAACTCTCTTATCATGCCATATCTCCGGTCTGGAATACTGGGGATATTCAAGCAACCCATCATAGAAGGACTCTGTCACCGCAGAGTCGGCATTATGAAGTACTCCCGGAACCAATCTTGCAATGGCATCCACCATCACCATGGCAGGCAGTTCCCCTCCAGTCAGGACATAGTCGCCGATAGAAATCTCATCCGTCACGATCTCCTCCAGCACACGTTCATCAATCCCCTCATAGTGACCACACAGAAAGATCAAATCCTCCTCCCACGCCAGCTCCTGCGCTAACTTCTGGTGAAATGTCCTGCCCTGCGGAGATACATATATGACTCGTGTTCTCTTTTGTTCTTCTATGTCACTGCCAGTCCTCTGTTCAATCGCCATTTTATCACCATAGTACATTTCCCCGATACGGCTTTTTCTTTCTGCAATCTTATCCAGAACCGCTATATATGCGTCATATACCGGTTGTGCCTGCATAAGCATACCCGCACCGCCACCATAGGTATAATCATCCACTTTACCGTGCTTATTAAGCGTATAATCACGGATATTGACCGCCTCTATGAAAATGTATCCTTTTTCCAACGCCCTTCCGATAATACTGGTATGCAGTCCCTGCAGCACCATCTCCGGAAAAAGCGTCAAAATATGAAAATTCATCATAATTCCCGATTCCTTTATAACGTCAGAATACGTACCTATAAAATCAACAGGGCACTACTATATCAGCCCATCCATGATATGCACCGTGACCTGCCCCTGTTCCATGTCAACAGTCTTCACGCACTCCCTGATCGCCGGCAGCAAAACTTCTGTTCCGTCTTCCCGTTCCACCACGTAGACGTCATTGGCGCCGGTTGCCAGCACATCTTTCATCTTACCAAACGGCTCACCCTCGTCTGTCACTACATTCAGTCCGACAAGATCCGCGATAAAATATTCGTCCTTTTGCAGTTTCACCGCATGATCTCTCGTGACATAAAGCTTAGCACTCTTGTATTTCTCAATATCATTGATGGAATTAAATCCCTTAAATTTAACGATAGCGTACTGCTTGAAAAACTTCACGCCCTCAATCTCCATGGTAATCCGCTCCCTGCCGGTATCCATGATCACCTCTTTCAATTTCTTGAATCTGGAGACATCGTCTGTCGTGGGAAAAACCTTTACCTCGCCCTTAATACCATGTGTCTGCGTGATAACACCAACCTGCAATTCCGATATCATATTTATATCCATGCCTTTCTCTTTTACCGGCAGACTTGTCACCAATCCGTCATACTCTCATAATTTGCCGGAAAAATCTCTGACGACTATCATCTGACATTCTTACTCCGTCATATCAAATACAGATATATCAACAGCCCCACAGATTACTCTATGAGGCTGTCTCATCAGATAATTTCTACATCTACTCTCTTATTGTCTTTGGATGATGCCGCTTTCACAACAGAGCGGATCGCCTTGGCGATGCGCCCCTGTTTACCGATCACCTTACCCATATCGGACGCTGCAACATGAAGTTCTACGGTAATGTTCCTGCCTTCTTCTTTCTCCGTTACAACAACCTCGTCCGGGTTTTCCACAAGAGCTTTTGCGATTACTTCAACCAATTCCTTCATAGTCCACCTCCAAAAGCCGACTGCCCTAATACTTTCCAGTAAAAGTCAAACCTATTTTGTAATGCCTACGCTCTTGAAAATTCTGTTGACAATTTCAGTGGGCTGCGCGCCGTTAGCTAACCACTTCTTAGCCGCTTCCTCATCAACCTTGTAGGTGCTGGGATCTGTGTTGGGATCATAAGTTCCGATCTCGTCAATACATCTTCCGTCTCTCGGGGATCTGGAATCTGCAACTACGATTCTGTAATAAGGATGTTTCTTCTGTCCCATTCTTCTTAATCTGATTTTAACTGCCATTTTCTTTGCCTCCATGTAAAAAATTATTATTTATTTTGAAACCCTAAAATGGGAATTTCATACCACCCATACCGCCGAACATGCCCCGGCCTTTCTTGCCGCCCATCATACCGGGAAGCTGCTTCATCATTTTCTGAGACTGCTCAAACTGCTTAATAAACTTGTTGACCACTGCAATATCCACGCCTGCGCCTTTCGCAATCCTGTGCTTCCTGCTCGGATTCAAAAGCTTGGGATTCTGCCGCTCTGCAATCGTCATACTGAGTACGATCGCCTCCATCCGCGCGAGCTGCTTCTCATCTACCATGGACTCAATATCGCCCATCTTAGCGCCCATGCCGGGCATCATGCTTAAGATGCCAGACAGTCCGCCCATATTGCGCATCTGTTTCATGCTCTCCAGATAATCCTCGAAGTCAAATTTGCCCTTCTTCATACGGGCAGCCATCTGCTTCTCTTTCTCTTCATCAATATCTATATTCTGCTGCGCCTTCTCGATCAGAGTCAGCACATCGCCCATACCTAAAATACGGCTTGCCATGCGATCCGGATAGAACTGCTCCAGATCGGAGAGCTTCTCTCCCATACCGATATACAGAATCGGTTTGCCGGTCACAGCCTTAATAGAGAGCGCCGCACCGCCTCTGGAATCGCCATCCATCTTAGAGAGGATAACACCGTCGATTCCGACTTTATCATCAAAGTCCTTCGCCACATTGACTGCGTCCTGACCGGTCATGGCATCTACCACCAGAAGCGTCTGGTGTACTGCCACATTGCCCTTGATCTCTTGCAGCTCTGCCATCATTTCTTCATCTATGTGGAGTCGGCCTGCCGTATCCAGAATGACTATATTATGACCGTTCTTCTCTGCATGTTCGATCGCCGCCTTGGCAATGTTAACCGGTTTGTGATTCTCTCCCATGGAGAACACATCCACCTGCTGCTTCTCACCGTTGATCTGCAACTGTTTGATCGCCGCTGGTCTGTAGATATCGCATGCCACCAGAAGTGGCTTTTTACCTTTTAATTTCATCTTACCGGCAATCTTTGCCGTAGTAGTGGTCTTACCTGCACCCTGCAGTCCACACATCATGATGACCGTGATTGATTTGCCCGGCTGTAACGTGATTTCGGTGGTCTCTGACCCCATCAGGGAAATCATTTCCTCATTAACGATCTTAATGACCATCTGTCCCGGATTCAGTCCGTTTAAAACATCTGCGCCGATGGCGCGTTCCTCCACCGACTTGACAAACTGCTTCACTACTTTGAAGTTGACATCCGCCTCTAAGAGCGCCATCTTCACTTCCTTCAAAGCGATCTTGACGTCTTCCTCCGTAAGACGACCTTTGCCCCTCAGATTCTTAAACACATTCTGCAATTTATCTGTAAGACTTTCAAATGCCATATAAATGATTGCCTTTCTATAATTCCTGCAAAATCTCGGCCGACAACTTCTCAACCTGTAAACTGTAGGCGAGGCAGACATCTCTGTCAATCGCTCTGCCATCTTTAAACTGCTCTGACAAATGATTGATCTCGGACACCTTCGCTTTGATATTCTCAAATCTGGCTACAAGCCGCAGCTTTTCCTCGTAACCCTGCAATGTCTTATCACATCGCTTTACGATATCGTGCACGGCCTGTCTGCTGATTCCTTCCTCCTGGGCGATTTCGCCGAGAGAAAAGTTGTCATACACAAAGCTCTCATAAATCTGACGCTGATGCTCCGTCAGCAGTTCTCCATAGAAATCATATAGTAGTCCTTGTTCTACAATCTTCTCCATATCGAAACCTTCCGTTGGAAACACCATTTCCACGCTCCTGCACACATTTCCGTTGCTCTGCAAAATATTCCATGTTGTTCCCGACTTATGCATTCTACTATATTAAAAAACGGGTGTCAAGTATTTTTTCTTGACACCCGTAAAAATATTCTGTTCAGTTTAACAAAAACGGTACCGTGTATATGCCAATCAGCACTGCTGCCAATGCAATCATTGCAATGAATGCACCGACCTTACCCGGCATTGTAATCGGTTTGCCACATGCCTTTTCCTGTTCATCCGCAAGTATCTTTGCTTTGATTCCGGCAGCTGCCCGCCCATCCATTAAATCTGCCATATACTTACCTCCATTCTTACAACACAATCCCTGATTGCATCCTATTCCGTAATCACTTCCAGATACCCCACCATCTTCGCCATGTCAAACTCCGGCAGTATACCCTGATTCGGCTCGTAATACTTGCCGTCATATCCTACCAGATAGTGACTGTATCTGCCCATTTTCTCCATAATGATACAGCAGTGCGGTAACTCCACAGGCTTACCCAGCGTATATACGATCTTGTCCGCATGGCGGATACCGAGGTACTCCAGCGTAGCTATCATCTTGCTCATATTCGCCTGCCATTCACGGCATTTCATGATATCACTCATCTCATCCAGTGTGGTGCCTGCAATCATTGCAAGACATGCCTGCCCGCACAGACCGTCCCACGGCTGGGTCACCAGATCAATTCCGTCTATCTTACGGATCGGATTCTGCGTGCTGTACGGGCTGTTGCTGCTCATACTTACCACATTTCCTACGATCTCAATAGAAACCAGATATTTCTTGCCGAGTTCTACCTTAGATAACGTGTCCTGATTCACGGGAATATCATAATATCCCTGCCCCTTCGGCACCAGATCGCAGATAAAACACACATCGTCGAAGCACACCCTGACCGGCGCATCTCCCACTTTCTCACACACTTCCCACACATTAAACGGCACCGCAATAGTATTCTCATTTTCCCGAAACTCTACCGTACCTTCAAATTCATATTTCATAGATAACCCGCCTTTCCTGTCATATAATAATCATATTGTAGCATATACAAGGATTCAAAAACAACCTGCGAACGCGCAAAATATATCCTTTTCTTTGAGTGCATCTCCTAAAGCATACCCTTTGTCTCCTTTTCACTCCAGCTTCGACGGCGATACACCCACAATCATCTTAAACCGTCTCGCAAATGTCGAGTAATCACGGAAACCGCATTCGTAACATGCTTTCGTTGCCGGCATCCCTGACAGGATCATCCGTCTGGCCGCCTGAATACGCTTCTCGTTGATATATCTGTGAATGCTGTATCCCGTCGCTTCCTTGAACTGCCTCATCAGATAATATTTGCTGACATAGCAGTGTCCGGCCAGTATGTCTACATTGATCTCCTCCGTCAGATGTTCCTGAATGTATGTGATCACATCGATTACTTTCTCATGATAGGCTGCTGTGGTAATAAACGCTTTCGGTTGACTGATTACACTCCGGTTAAAAAGCACCATAAACTCCAAAAAAGCGCTTTTTAAGAGCAGATCGTTCATATACATATCTCTGCGCCGGTCAATCTTCTCCATGCGCAGCAGGCAGCCTACGATCTCTTCGTAACTCTCCGGTGCAAAATGCACCACCCGGTTCTGAGACTGCGCCGCCACATTGAAGCAATATTTCAGGCTCTCACCATGATCGTTATCCTGCGCCAGAAATTCCTCCGACAGATAGATGATGTACCGCTCATAGGAAACCGTCCCGTCAATTTCCGGCTTATGGATCACGTTAGCGCCCACCAGCACAAAATCATGAGGTTTCAAATGATAAGTTTTGCCCTCTACCTTATAATCCACATGACCATCCACAAAATAAATAATCTTATAGAACTCATGATAGTGAAAGTCAAACTGCTGTTCCTTGCAGTCTTTCAAATGGAATATCTTATAAGGTTCTGTCAGATATCCTGTTTTCTCATAACGGTCAAATTCTCCGCTTTCAATCAAATAATCCCCTGCCACCGAATCCTCCATTCCCGGTTATCCGTGAGCTGTCAGACATACATGGCTTCATCACTCATCTGCCAGATCTTCAAAACTGATATTCAGATCCACATCCCCTTCTATTCCCTTAACACTTCCTTTATCCGTATACTGCCATACCTTGAACTCATAGGGAAAATAAAGCTGCTCATCATAGAAGGCAAACCATTTCTCATAGTCCTCCAACTGTTCCAAATCAAGCATCAGCATAAAAGTCTTCAGATTCCCGTAGATCATCGGCGTGTATCCGGCATTCTTAATCATCTCACAGAAAGCGATACAATACTGCGTCCGTTCCTCTTTTGTCAGTTCTTTGGTTCTGGCATTTGCATTGCTTACCGCCTCCACGTCAATCACTACCGGGTAAGCCACGTTGTAACCCTCTATCGTATCCAGCACATACTGCGCTTCCTCCTCTGCCTCCTCCACACTCGTCGCCTGCGTAAAGAAATATACGCCCACATCAATATCGTTTTTGCGTGCACCTTTTATATTATTTTCAAAAGTCTCATCCTTGGCGATCGCACCCTCCGAATAGCCTCTGATACCCAGCCGTATAAAGGCGTATTCCACGTCATCCTCCGCTACCTTTTCCCAATTGATCCTGCCCTGATACTTGGACACATCGATACCTTTGTGAGATATCTTCTCACCATTCTCATAGTAACTCATGATCTGATCTTCATCGATTGCAAAACCGTTCAGATCATATGTATGATGGGCAAGTTCTTCCAAGATCGGGAAGAAATAATACTGCCCCGCATCAGCTACCACAATTTCATCCGGATAGAAATATCGCAGCATCGGCGTGGTGCCGTCTCCGGTGAGCATGAGCTCTTTCAATTTATCCAGAAACTCCGTTCTAACCTCTTCGCTTGTACTGTCGGCTGTATCCTCCACCGCCTTGGCGATCATGGCATCCACCTCACCCTGCGTATAAGTAACAGTCTCATCCATCCGAATCGCTTCCAATTCATTCATGACTGCAGTATTTTCCATCTGTACGGAACGACATTTAAACACCATCATGAGACTGATTGTAATTGCCGACAATGTCACAAGACATAATATAATCGATCCGATCAGCAACCCATTCTCGCTTCTCTTGCGTCTCTTCTTATGTTTCTTACCATATAAATTATTTTCCCGCATATAATCTCCTTCTATCTATGTCTTGTCATTTATCCTTATCGTGTATGTTGCATAGCATGACTATATCCGCTCGCTGAAGTAACTCTTATAGCCTTCCCCGAAAATCTCCGAAGCGCTGGTAACGATCATGAAAGAATCCGGGTCCTCGTCCCTTACAATGCTCTCTACACGCGGAAATACAGTCTTCTTCATGGCACACATAATAACCTGTTTCTCATTTCCGCTGTAGGCGCCTCTTCCGCTGATGTGCGTCATGCCGATATCCAGCTCCGCCAATATGCGCTGTGTGATCTGATTGGGCTTATCGCTTATAATATATAGCAGTTTCGCCTCATCCCGTCCATAGAGCACCACGTCCATCGTAATCGAAGAACATCCCACTGCGATTGCTGCATACAGCGCAGCATCAACATCACAGAAGACGATCCCTGAAAGCGTCACCACTACGGCATCCGCGATAAAAAATATATTGCCCGTCTTTAAATGAGGCAGTTTCAACCGCAGCGCCTTCACAATGATATCCATACCACCCGTGGTCGCACCCGCCTGAAAGATTACGCCGATGGCCACCGCAGACAGAATACCGCCTGCAATCGCTGCTAACAGTCTATCATAGGTCGCCGCCTGAAGCGGCGCTAAAATATTGGTAAATATGGAAATAAGCGCTGTGGCATAAATCGTCGGAACAGCCAGACCCATTCCGAACTTCCATATGGCAAAAATAAAAATCGGAATATTCAAAAACAGAATCCACGTACCCGTTCCAAGCGGTATCAGTCTGCTTAGGATGATCGCAATACCGGTCAATCCTCCCGGCGCCATATTATTCGGATCAATAAACAGGCTGATTCCTGCCGCATAAACAAACGCCGCCACTGTTATAATAATATATTTCTTTAGCCAATCTGTCTTGCTTTTTTTGAAAAAAAATTTATTTTTCTTCTTTTTTTCTGCTTTTTTTCTCTTCATACTAATACCCATGCCTTTCTCACAACCTGCGAATTTGTAGCCGCATGGCACAATCTCCTCCCAATAGCATAACCTTTTTTCTGTAAAATCATGACACAAAGCCGCCGCAACGATATGACCTTATCGCATAATATCACAAAAGCCAGACTATTCAGTAGTCTGACTCTTGTAGCCGTACAAATCCATTATTTATCACATGCGCTGACAAACCGCTTTGAAAGCGAATCATACTAGATACCCACACGCACGACCTTCGGCTGATAGCCATTCTGATTCAGTGCCTCGATGATCTGGCTCTTATGCTCCGTGCCATACGCCTCCAGCGTGATTCGAAGCTCTACTGCCGCATTGCGGTTGATGGAAACAAACTGGTTGTGCTCTAACTTGATTACATTGCCGCTCTGTTTCGCAATGACATCAGAGACTCTGGACAGTTCGCCCGGTTTATCCGGCAGTAGAACAGATACTGTAAAGATTCTGTCACGCAGCACCAAGCCCTGCTGTACTACCGAAGACATCGTAATCACATCCATGTTTCCGCCGCTTAAGATCGAGACGATCTTCTTATTCTTCACATCCAGATGTTTCAGTGCCGCCACCGTAAGCAGTCCGGAGTTCTCCACAATCATCTTGTGGTTCTCCACCATATCAAGAAAAGCCACTACCAGCTCTTCATCCTCCACCGTAATAATACCATCCAAATTCTTGCTTACATATGGGAAAATATTGGTGCCGGGTGTCTTCACAGCCGTACCGTCCGCAATCGTACTCACCCGGTCAAGTGTCTGCACCTTGCCCGCACGGATAGACTCCTGCATACAGTTGGCGCCTGCCGGCTCCACACCGATCACTTTAATCTTAGGATTCAACAGCTTCGCCAATGCAGACACGCCGGTGGCAAGCCCGCCGCCGCCGATAGGTACCAGGATATAATCTACGAGAGGCTGCTCCTTGATAATTTCCATGGCAATGGTACCCTGCCCGGTCGCCACATCCAGATCGTCAAAAGGATGTACAAAGGTATATCCCTTCTCTTCCGCCAACTTATATGCATATGCACATGCCTCGTCATATACATCGCCCTGCAGGATTACCTCTGCACCATACCCTTTCGTGCGGTTCACCTTGATCAGAGGGGTTGTCGTCGGCATCACAATCACGGCTTTGACCCCATAGCACTTGGCGGCGTACGCAACACCCTGTGCATGATTGCCGGCAGAAGCCGTAATCAATCCCTTCTCCCTCTCTTCCTCTGATAATGTGCTGATCTTATAGTAAGCGCCGCGCAGCTTATACGCACCCGTCAACTGCATATTCTCCGGCTTCAAATAAACTTTATTATTTGTCTGTGCGCTGAAATAATCGCTGTAGATCAGCTTTGTCTCCGAAGCAACTTCCTTGACAACTTCATATGCCTCCTCAAACTTATCTAAAGACAGTTCTTTCATGACTTTATCACCTGCTCCTTTCTCATTTGATGCTTACACTGCCTGCTTTACGAAATATTTTATCTATGCATAGAATGTCGTTTTCAGACATTTCCCGTGTCTGGTTCCTTCGGCACATCAAAAAGCGCATCTACGAACTGATCCGCATCGAACTTCTGCAGATCGTCTATCGTCTCGCCTACACCGATATATTTAACCGGAATCTGCAGCTCAGACTGGATCGCAACCGCAATACCGCCCTTAGCCGTACCATCCATCTTGGTCAGGATGATACCCGTCAGATCCGCCACTTCACAAAACTCTCTGGCCTGTTGCAGGGCATTCTGTCCGGTGGTGCCGTCCAACACTACCAGATTCTCCCTGTGGGCATTCGGAAATTCGCGGTCAATGATACGGTTGATCTTCTTTAACTCTTCCATGAGATTCTTCTTGTTATGAAGTCTCCCCGCCGTATCACACAGGAGTACATCCACATTCCGCGCTTTCGCGGCATTTACCGCATCATAAATCACACTGGCCGGATCGGAGCCTTCATTGCCGCCGATCACATCCACTCCCGCACGGTTCGCCCACTCATTAAGCTGCTCTCCCGCTGCCGCGCGAAAAGTATCCGCCGCCGCCAGAAGAACTTTTCTTCCCTGCGCTTTGAGCTTACCGGCCAGTTTTCCTACGGTAGTGGTCTTACCCACACCGTTGACACCGATCACTAACACTACCGACTGTTCTTTCTCAAAATCATATGCCGTCTCCCCGACCTGCATTTGTTCTTTAATGTTTTGAATCAGGAACTGTTTACAGTCCACAGGTTCCTTAATATGATTCTCTTTGACCTGATCCCGCAGCTTGTCAAGGATCTCACCGGTTGCTTTCACACCGATATCGCCCATGATCAGGATTTCCTCCAACTCTTCATAGAACTCTTCGTCAATATTGGAAAATCCACCAAACACCGAATCAATCCCGTGTACGATATTATTTCTTGTCTTGGTCAGACCTTCTTTTAATCTGCCGAAAAAACCTTTCTTCTCTTCACTCATCAGTCATCCAATTCCTTATCAATTAAATTAACGCTCACAAGCGTTGACACGCCTTTCTCCTGCATCGTGATACCGTAGAGACGATCCGCCTTCTCCATCGTGCCTCGTCTGTGGGTAATCACGATAAACTGTGTATTCTTAGTCAGTTTATGCAGATACTTGGCAAACCTTCCTACATTACTCTCATCCAGAGCCGCCTCGATCTCATCCAGCAGGCAAAAGGGTGACGGCTTCAGATTCTGGATCGCAAAGAGCAGACAGATTGCCGTCAGTGATTTCTCGCCACCGGACATCTGCATCATATTAACCAGCTTCTTCCCCGGCGGCTGTGCGATAATCCGAATGCCCGCTTCCAGCACATCCTCATCCTCTATCAGCTCAAGTGTACCCTTACCGCCGCCGAACAATTCCTTGAACACCTTGTCAAATTCTCGGTTGATCTCGGCAAACTTCTCGTTAAACTGCTTCCGCATGGAAGTGTCCAATTCTTCTATGATACCAATCAGCGTCTTCTCCGCTTCCACCAGATCGTCATGCTGAGTCTTTAAGAAAGTATAACGCTCCATCAGATTCTTATAATCTTCAATGGCGTTGACATTGACATCGCCCAGCTTGCGGATCGCATCCTTTAAGGTTGTGATCTCTTTTTTCATAGAAGGAAGATCATTCATTGTCTCATCCTTTAAAGATTCCGCATCCGAAAGGGTAATCTCGTACTCATCCCACATATAGTTGATCTGGGATTCGATGGACTCCTCCATACGCTCTTTCTGGCTGTTCAGTCGATAGACTTCCTTGTCCAACGCGGTCATACGCTCCGACAGTTCCTCTCTGGATGTAAAAAAGTTTTTCTGTTTTGCAGAAAGTTCTTCTTTTACTGCAATATCTTCTTTCAATTTCTGCTCCGCATCCGTCTGAGCGGTATAGGATGAAGCGATCGTCTTCTCAATCTCCAGAATGCTCGCCTTCTTGCGTTCTACTTCCTCTTTACCCAGATGTAAGCCTTCCTGCACTTCCTTAAGCTCCAAGGTATGTCTGGCGATCTCGCCCTCCACACGTTCCAGATTCTGGCGCTGAAAACCTTCGCTCTGGCGCATCTTTTCGACTTCTACATCCCACTCGGCCACTTTGGCCGCCTGTTCGGATTCCTCCGTCCGTTTCTCCTCCAAATCTTTCTGGAATTCTGTGATCTGCACTTCCACATTCTTTTCCAGTGTCTCGGAATCTTCCAGTTCTCTGGCGATCTCATCCTTGCCGACCTGTATTTCCTTAATCTGAAGCTCTATATCCTGCTCTTCCGTCTTTAACTCGCCGAAACCTTCCTCCGTCTCGCTCTTCTTATCCCTTGCCTGCATCACATTCATTCTGGCGGTGTTTTGCTCAATGAATTTACGCTGCAGCTGCCCTTTGACATCTTCTAATTCCAGACGCAGCTTATTACGTCTCCTTTTCGTCTCCTCAATGTCGTTTAAAAGTTTATCGACGTCGATCACATACTGTTTCACTTTCTTCTCAAGCTCTTCCATCTCACGGCGTCTGCCCAGAAGATTGGAATTATTCTTATATGCTCCGCCGCTGATGGCTCCGCCGGGCACGAGAAGCTCTCCTTCCAGCGTGACCATACGGATGCCATACTCAAACTTTCTGGCAATCTTCACGGCATGATCTACATTGTCTATGACTACAATGCGTCCCAGCATTGCCTTGGCAACGTTCCGGTATTTCTTATCAATCTTCACCAGTTCGTCCGCCATGCCAATGACGCCTTCTTCCTTCAATGCCTCGGGATTCTTAAATTCCTGCGGATGTGTGATACTGGTGAGCGGCAGGAAAGTGGCACGTCCCGCCTTCGTCTTCTTCAGATAACCGATCATGCGTTTCGCCGTCTCTTCATCTTCCGTGACAACATTCTGGATAATGCCGCCAAGCGCTGTCTCTATCGCCGTTTCGTACTTGTCATCCGCCTGGATGATATCCGACACAACGCCGAT
>CAMWMS010000020.1 GCA_947175435.1 uncultured Lachnospiraceae bacterium
GTTGATCTCAATGCCCTTTTCCATAGAGATAATCTTTTCAAGGATCCGGTCAAAGATATCACGGTATGCTTCGTACGAATATCCCTCGTCCTTTGTCGGACCATAGCGTACTACATAGTCCAGATGGCCGTATACATCGAAATTGCTGTATGATTTCAGATTATCGAGAATGGATTCAAAATATTCCCGATATGCTTCGAACTGTGTTCTTCCCTCATAGAAGGAGGGGTAGTATGGGTCTTTTCCGTTACAGAGGTGTGAGGAGGCGATGATAAAATCATATTCGTGCTCCTTGGCGAAAACAGCATTTTTTCGGGACAAGTGGGGCTGCATTCCCAGTTCTACGCCGAAGCAGAGCGTGATCTGACCGGTGTATTTTTCTCTGAGTTTCAGAAAATCATACAGATAGGCATCGGGGTTTAGTTCCCAGAATTTATCCGGCGATGATTCGGATACAGGAAAGTCGAAGTCGTTGTGTTCTGTAAAGCACATGTGTGTAAGTCCTGCTTTGATTCCCTGTTTGATCATCTCTTCCATGGGTGTATCGGAATCGGCTGAGAAAGAGGAATGTAAATGATAATCTGCTGTGATCGACATAGTGACCTCCTTGCAATCGTACTTTGTAATTGTATGGGTGCATAGGATTCAAGCGCCTTCCGATACTCGAATCCAAACAGAAAAATTATCTGAATTTCCAGTATGATCTGATCGGTTCAGTCATAACCTTATTTACTATAACTGATTTCGGGGATAAAAACAATTGTATTTTCTGATATGGACCTCATGGAATTTACAATTATTCTCAATTATTTTCGAATTACATCTTGAATTTTTGGGACAAATTAGGTAAAATAAACGTGCTGACTAAATTTTACCAATTCCATGTGAATGACGCACATGCGGAAGGGTAAAATTATATAAAAAAACATTATTTAGGAGGGACTAAAAATGGCAGTAAGAGTAGCAATTAATGGTTTTGGCCGTATCGGTCGTCTTGCATTCAGACAGATGTTTGGTGCAGAAGGATATGAAGTAGTAGCAATCAATGATTTAACAAGCCCTAAGATGTTGGCGCACTTGTTAAAGTATGATTCTTCTCAGGGTAAATATGCTCTGGCAGATACCGTATCCGCAGGCGAAGATACCATCACAGTTGATGGCAAGACACTTAAGATCTACAAAGAGCCCGATGCAAATAACTGCCCTTGGGGTGAGCTTAAGGTAGACGTTGTATTAGAGTGTTCCGGTTTCTATACAAGCAAAGAGAAAGCACAGGCACATATCAATGCCGGCGCTAGAAAAGTTGTTATTTCTGCTCCTGCAGGTAACGACCTTCCTACAATCGTTTACAATGTAAACCATGAGACACTGAAAGCTGAAGATACAATCATTTCTGCAGCTTCCTGTACAACAAACTGCCTGGCTCCTATGGCTAAGGCACTGAATGATCTGGCAGGCATTAAGTCCGGTATCATGAGCACGATCCATGCATACACAGGCGATCAGATGATCCTTGACGGTCCTCAGAGAAAGGGTGACCTTAGAAGATCTCGTGCAGGCGCTGTAAATATCGTTCCTAACAGCACAGGTGCTGCTAAAGCTATCGGTCTGGTTATTCCTGAGCTGAACGGCAAATTGATCGGTTCCGCACAGCGTGTTCCTACTCCTACAGGTTCTACAACAATCCTTGTAGCAACTGTTGAGAAGTCCGTAACCAAGGAAGAGATTAATGCAGCTATGAAAGCAGCAGCTACAGAGTCCTTCGGATACAATGAGGACGAGATCGTATCTTCCGATATCGTTGGAAGCACATATGGCTCTATCTTCGACGCAACACAGACCATGGTTGGCGAAGACAATCTGGTACAGGTTGTTTCCTGGTATGACAACGAGAACAGCTACACATCCCAGATGGTTCGTACAATCAAGTACTTCTCTGAGTTAGCATAGAAGTAAGTTACTAGCGGAATTAACAAATCGAGCATAGCTTGATTGCGAGATTTGCTTCGCAAACTCGAAAGTATATAAGAGGTAAATTTTAGAGGCTCGGCCGTTGGGCCGGGTCTCTTTTTTCAAAAAAATATATTAGGAGGGTTATACACATGGCATTAAATAAGAAAACTGTAGACGACATTAATGTTAAAGGGAAACGCGTTCTTGTAAGATGCGACTTTAACGTACCTTTAAAGGAAGGCAAGATTACCGACGAGACACGTATCGTTGCAGCGCTTCCTACGATCAATAAGCTGATCGCTGACGGCGGTAAAGTTATTCTTTGCTCTCACTTAGGTAAGGTTAAGAACGGTCCGAACGAGGGTGAGTCCCTTGCACCTGTTGCAGAGAGACTTTCTGAGAAATTAGGTAAGCCTGTTAATTTCGTGGCAGACTACAATGTAACCGGTGAGGCAGCTACAGCAGCAGTGGAAGCTATGAACGAAGGTGATGTTGTACTTCTTCAGAATACCCGTTTCCGTGGCAAAGAAGAGACCAAGCCTGCAGATGCTGGAGAGGCTTTCGCTAAGGAATTGGCAGATCTGGCAGATGTTTATGTATGCGACGCTTTCGGTTCTGCACATAGAGCGCATGCATCCGTAGCTGTTGTTACAAAATATATCTCCGAAAAAGGCGGCGAGAACGCAGTAGGTTACTTAATGCAGAAAGAGATTGATTTCTTAGGCAATGCGGTTGAAAATCCGGTAAGACCTTTCGTAGCGATCCTCGGCGGTGCTAAAGTAGCTGATAAGTTGAACGTTATCAACAATCTGCTTGAGAAATGCGACACACTGATCATCGGTGGTGGTATGGCATTCACTTTCCTGAAGGCTCAGGGAATGGAGATTGGTAACTCCTTAGTAGATGATGAGAAGCTTGATTACTGTAAAGAGATGATGGCTAAGGCTGAGAAGCTGGGCAAGAAGCTGCTTCTTCCGATCGATACAACAGTAGCAGCAGCTTTCCCGAACCCGATTGACGCTGAGATTGAAGTA
Source organism: uncultured Lachnospiraceae bacterium (assembly GCA_947175435.1). GTDB lineage: Bacteria > Bacillota > Clostridia > Lachnospirales > Lachnospiraceae > UBA3282. The sequence goes on from CAMWMS010000020.1 coordinate 2,988, forward strand.
GAAGTAGTAGATGCTGACAAGATTCCAGCAGATAAGGAAGGTCTGGATATCGGTACGAAGACGGCTGAGCTGTATGCTGACGCTGTGAAGTCTGCTAAGACAGTAGTATGGAACGGACCGATGGGCGTATTCGAGAACCCGATTCTTGCAAAAGGTACGATCGCGGTAGCAAAATCCCTGGCTGAGACTTCCGCAACAACGATTATCGGCGGCGGCGATAGTGCAGCAGCAGTTAACCAGTTAGGTTTTGCTGACAAGATGTCTCACATCTCCACAGGCGGTGGCGCTTCCCTTGAGTTCTTAGAAGGTAAGGCACTTCCTGGCGTAGTGGCGGCAGATGACAAATAGAAACAGAATAAAGTATGACAAGCAGATCTAAGACATTATCTTAGTCATACTAAGGTGTTCTGTGTTGTGTGATAAGGTTATATAGAGAATATAAGGAGAAAATAAAAATGGCAAGAAAGAAAATTGTAGCCGGTAACTGGAAGATGAATATGACTCCCAGCGAGGCGGTAAAGTTATGTGATGAGTTGAAAGATCTGGTAAAATCCGATGATGTAGATGTTGTATACTGCGTACCCGCAATCGACATCGTACCGGTTGTAGAGGCTGTTAAAGGCACTAACGTAGAAGTTGGCGCAGAGAATATGTACTTCGAGGAGAAGGGCGCTTACACAGGCGAGATCTCCGCAGCCATGATCAAAGATGCCGGCGCTAAGTATGTTATCATCGGACACTCCGAGAGACGTGATTATTTCAAGGAGGACGATGCTTTACTGAACAAGAAAGTAAAGAAGGCTTTCGAGGCAGGTCTTACACCGATCCTTTGCTGTGGTGAGACATTAGAACAGAGAGAAATGGGCGTTACCATGGACTGGATCAGACTGCAGATCAAATCTGACCTCACAGAGATCACTGCAGATCAGGTGAAGAGCATGGTGATCGCATACGAGCCTATCTGGGCGATCGGCACAGGTAAGACAGCTACTACAGAGCAGGCTGAGGAAGTATGTAAAGGAATCCGTGAGTGTATCGCAGAGATCTATGATGCAGCTACGGCTGACGCGGTTCGTATCCAGTATGGCGGTTCCGTGAATGCCGGCAATGCGGCAGAGCTGTTTGCACAGCCCGATATCGACGGCGGTCTGGTAGGCGGCGCTTCTTTGAAGGCTGACTTCGGTAAGATCGTCAATTATAAATAATAAGATAATTGCATAATCTGATCGTTGATTTATGCGATAAAAAGGGGTATCAAAGGAGAAAGTTCCTTTGGTATCCTTTTTTTGTATAGCTAATCTATTACATGATTATTCCATGTCATATTTTTATCATTTTGTGCACCTTTTTAATATACGTGCCTTGAAGAAATTAGTAGAATTTAAATGGGTAAGTGTAAGTAGTGTATTTTTAGGATAGACGCTAAAGGAGAAAGGTGCCATGACTGAGAAAGAGTTATCAGAGCTGACGCGGCAGGAATTGCTTGAGCTATTGCTTGTGCAAGGTCAGAAACAAAAGCAATTGGAAGAACAAATTACTGAGATGACTGAGCAGATTTATATATTGGAACAATGTTTTAATGTTAAAGACAGGCTGATTGTGGAGCTGGAAGGGTACTTAGATGAAAATGATGAACAAATTGCTGCACTGAAAAAAAGCCTTAGTGAAAAAGATAACCAGATAGAGAGGCTGAGCGCCAGTTTAGCTGAAAAGGATAGGCAAATATAATGCTGAAAGAAACTTATAAACCTGAATGTACATTAATGTAGATTCGGGTTTTGCGTTTGGAGCAAATGTTTCTTTGTTACCTCTGTTTTTGATGGAAGATTACCACGAAGTGCGGTAATAGTAGTCTCGGTATTTTTTGGGAGTCACGCCGACCAGCTTCTTAAAGGTTTGAATAAAGTGGCTCTGAGAAGAAAATGCCAGATAATTCGCGATTTCAATCAGGCTGTAATTTGAATATTTTAGTAGGTGCTGGGCTTTTTCGATTTTCATTTCGCAAATATAGTCGCTGATGGAGATGTTAAGCTCCTTCTTAAAAAGTCGGGAGAGATAGCCTGGAGAAAGCTCTGCATGTTCAGCAAGGTCTTCCACTGTAATCCTATGGTTTATATGGCTGTAGATATAGTCCATACAAAGTACAATAGGTTTAGACAAAATGGTGCCTTTCTTCACTAGGATCATTTTTGTTGTATAGTCAAGAGCCATTTGCTTATGAAGATTTGATATAGCCTCAATGGAAGAGCAGGCATCCATCTTTAATATATAGAAGTCGCTTAGGCGGAATGCCTGTTCTAGTTCCATGCCTGCCTCTACACAGCGTCTCGTTATCATGGCAACCGTGACAACAAAGTGGTATTTAATATTAGTCAGGGGATTTGTAGATAGCATACCCATTCCATCAGGATTGGTAAAAGAATTCTCATTGCAGTTCTTCTGCACGAAGTCTATATCGCCAGAACTGACTGCCTGATAGAAAGAATATTCTTCTTCTAACGGGCGGTGTGAAAGAGATTCTTCATTTCTTTGGAGTTCATCCTGATACCATTCATTTCGCAAACTCATATTATTTTCCCTTTAAATTTGTGGTTATGATACGGCACATTTTTATCAAGAGTTGCACTTCGGATAAGAAGTATTTATTTATTATATCATGATTTTGATATTTTTGTATATAACCTTGTATATCAAAATCAGATATATGCTTATAATTTCAGAATCATAATACAGAAAAAACTGGAATCTTGAAAGATTGATGGATAATAAAGGAGGAGAGAGTATGAAGTTTGGGTATTTTGATGATGCGAAGCGTGAATATGTAATCGACAGGCCGGATACGCCCGCACCTTGGGCGAATTATCTTGGCTCTCCAGAGTATGGCGCTATTATTTCCAACAATGCCGGCGGATACAGCTTTGCGAAATCCGGTGCCAATGGCAGGATTCTGCGTTATGTTTTTAATAATTTTGATCAGCCGGGACGTTACATTTATATCCGCGATAACGAGAGTAAGGATTATTGGTCTGCCTCGTGGCAGCCAGTGGGAAAAGATCTTGCAGAGTATAAAAGTGAATGCCGTCATGGAACGGCATATACCAGGCTGAATGCGGATTACAGCGATATTCATTCGGAGGCATTATATTATGTTCCGCTGGACAGATCCTATGAAGTCTGGAATCTGAAAGTGACGAATCTTTCTAAGGAAGCAAGAAGTCTGACGATTACAGGATACGCAGAGTTTACCAATGTTAATAATTATGAACATGATCAGGTGAATTTGCAGTATTCGCAGTTTATTACCAGGACAGCTTTTAAGGAAAATAGGATTTGTCAGTTGATCCATGGTAATCTGGATACTTTGGAGGAGGGTGAGGACGTAGATAACAAAACTGTTATTGAACGCTTTTTCGGTCTGGCAGGAGCGGAAGTTTCCTCATATTGCGGAGATAAAGAAAAGTTCCTCGGGCGTTACCACGGTTATGGCAATCCCGAGGGCGTGATTCGGGGAGATCTCGGCGGAGAACTTAATTATAATGAAAACGGATGCGGCGTTCTTGCAACTCAGATTTCATTAGCACCGGGAGAGACGAAGAGCATAGCGTTTGTTTTGGGTATGAAAGAGAACGCGGAAGCAGAGAGTATTCTGGAACAGTATCAGAATCCCGAAGAGACATGCGGGAAAGAGCTGGATGAATTGATCGCCTATTGGCATGGGAAGCTCTCTCATTTTCAGGTGAAGACACCCAGCCCGGAATTTGATACCATGATTAATACATGGAATGCCTATAACTGTTTTATGACATTTATATGGTCACGTGCGGCTTCTTTTATCTATTGCGGCCTTCGCAACGGATACGGATACCGTGATACGGTGCAGGATATTCAGGGTGTGATCCATCTTGCGCCGGAAATGGCAGTGGAGAAGATTCGTTTCATGCTTTCAGCGCAGGTGGATAACGGCGGTGGTTTGCCGCTTGTAAAGTTTACCCATAACGCAGGACATGAGGATACGCCGGATGATCCGTCGTATGTACAGGAAACAGGACATCCCGCATACCGGGCGGATGATGCTCTGTGGTTATTCCCGACGGTTTATAAATATGTTTCCGAAGCAGGCGATCTTTCCTTTATTGACGAGGTTATTCCCTTTGCGAATAAGGATGAAGGTACAGTATATGAACATCTGAAACGCGCCATTGATTTTTCCATGAATCATTTGGGAATCCATGGTATGCCCGCCGGATTGTATGCGGATTGGAATGATTGCTTAAGGCTTGGTAAGGACGGTGAATCTTCTTTTGTGGCGCTGCAGTTTTATTATGCCATGACAATTATGAAGAAGTTTGCGGCATATAAAGAAGATCAGGATTATATTGGTTATCTGGAGGAGAAACAGGAGAAACTCGGATCGATCATACAGGAACTTTGCTGGAACGAAGACAGATTTATTCGGGGATTTACGGAAAAAGGTGAAGTTATCGGGAAACGTACGGATCCTGAAGCAAATATGTGGTTAAATCCCCAGAGTTGGGCAGTGATCAGCGGATTGGCCACGGATAAGCAGGCGGATGCGGCATTGGATACAGTATTCGAAAGATTGAATACGGAATACGGAGCGATCTTAATGGACCCGCCGTATCATGAACATGCTTTTGACGGAGCACTTGCAGTGATCTATAATCCGGGAACGAAAGAAAACTCAGGTATTTTTTCACAGTCACAGGGTTGGATCATTCTTGCAGAGGCGCTTAGGGGGCATGGGGATCGTGCTTATACATATTTTATGGAAAACGCCCCGGCAGCTCAGAATGACAGAGCGGAGATACGCAGGTTGGAGCCATATTGTTACGGGCAGTTTACGGAAGGAAAGGCCAGTCCGCATTTCGGACGTTCTCATGTGCACTGGCTGACAGGAACCGCGTCTACGGTTATGGTAGGATGCGTAGAGGGAATACTGGGCATGCGCCCTGATTTCTATGGACTCAGGATAGCGCCTTCGATTCCGAAGGAATGGGAGACTTTTGAAATTGAGAAAGATTTCAGAGGGAACCATCTGCATATCGTAGTCAGAAACCCTAGACACGCGGAGTCAGGCTGCAGGAAACTTATAGTAAATGGAAGAGAAATGGACGGAAATTATATTCCGGAAGAATTCTTAAAGGAGCAGTCGGAAATTGAATTGATCATGTCGTAAATGTATATTCAACGTGAGTATATATTACCGGAATCAGACATTTTATTCTCTGACATAAACATTGGAGTAAATTCATATAAACAAAACCCGTTTCTTTTTAGGTAGAATATACTAATAGAAACGGGTTTTTTGACTTCACAATTGTCTCAATATTTGGTAGAATATGACTATGGATTAGGAGAGTATATTGCACATGCATAAAAAAGTCAGAATAAATGCGGAGCAAAGAATAGCCGGCATGACCGGATACAGAAACGGGGTATTATATGACACACAAAGAGAAGGCGGAGCAGTTATTGCATCAACAATATCACTGCTCACAGGCATTATTCGGGGCGTATGCGGAGGAACTCGGCTTGGACTTAAAGACGGCTTTTAAGATCAGTACATGTTTCGGCGGCGGTATGCGTCAGGGCGGCACCTGTGGTTGTATCACGGCGGGGTTGCTGGTGCTGGGGCTTGCCATGGGATTTTATGATGCGCAGGATAAAGAACGGGAAATCTATGGGAATAAGAAGACGGCAGAGTTTACCAGAATGTTTGAAGAGCGGATGCAGGGGGATGTATTCTGCAGGGATATTCTGGGTAAGGATATATCTAAGCCGGAAGGTATGGCAGCGATCCGGAAGGAAGGTTTGATTCTGAAAAAGTGTCCCAGAGCCCTTAATGTTGCGATCGATATATTGGATGAACTGCTGGAAGAATACTGCAGTGACATGGCAAAGAACAGTATTGAACTGCAGGATATACCAGAAAATGACGAGATGGAGAACGTGCTTAAGAGTATCGGTAAACTCAGAAGGTTTCGGCGCAATGCCAATCATCTCGTGTATTCCGCAACAAAGAATGTGGGATTTATTCAATTTGATATTCGCAAATTCAAGATTGTAAATGACTTGTACGGTGAGAAATTCGGCGATGAGATTTTAGATTTTATAGCGGACAAGCTTGGAGAAATTTGTCGCGCTGATCAGTTTTTTGTTAATTTACGAAGCGATGTATTTATGGTGGTGACGGAATATGACAATGAAGAGGAACTGGAAGAATTTATACGGAAGCTGGATGCCGCGATCAGTAGTTATAAGAATGTAAAGATTCAGATGTCCTACGGTGTATATACAGTAGAAGATAAGGAGATGGAATTGCGGCAGATGGAGGATCGTGCTGCGATGGCGAGGAAGGCGGCCAAGAACAGTATAGTCACCAATATTTTATTCTATAAGGAGCAGTTTAAGGAATCACTGTACAACAGGAAATTTATTGAGGAGAATATGCAGACGGCGATTACGGAACGGCAGTTCATGATGTATCTCCAGCCTAAGTACAGTATTGCCAAGAATGAGATCATCGGTGCGGAGGCTCTGGTGCGGTGGAAGCACCCGGAACGTGGCATGATTTTTCCTGATCAGTTTATTCCGATTATTGAGGAAAACGGATTTATCAGAAAAGTCGATTATTACATATGGGAAGAGGCGTGCCGGTTCATTAAGAAATGTGAGGAATTATCGATTACCACGTGTCCGATCTCGGTTAACGTGTCACGGATGCATTTAAGTGATGATGAGTGTATCAAGGTGCTGTCTGATCTGATCAGAAATATCGGAATCCCTAAGAAGCTGTTAGAACTTGAGATTACGGAGACAGTAGATGATCAGCAGGTGAGCATGAAGGCGTTTCAGCTGAAAGAGGAGGGTTATACGCTATTGATGGATGATTTCGGAAGCGGGTATTCCTCTCTGAATATCCTGCTGGAGACTCCCTTTGACGTGATTAAGCTAGATAAGAAATTCATGGAGAATATGATGCTGTCTGGCAAGGGCAGAATGATTCTGGAGCAAGTGGCTTCCATGTCTGAGAAGCTGGGGCTGGGATTGTTAGCCGAGGGTGTGGAGACGAAAGAGCAGGTAGAGCTGCTACAGAGCATCGGATGTGATCAGGTACAGGGATATTATTATGCGAAGCCTATGCCGCAGGAAGATTTTTTTGAACTTCTGAAGAAGCAGAACAACACAGTATAACAGCCCCAAATTAACCGGATTTAAAACAGTCGTTTTATGGATTCGATTATTATTGGCAGCTTTACACTTAAGAAGGGCTTATACAGGGAGTATAAGCCCTTTTCTGAACTAAAAACATATTTGAGTTTGAGAGGCAAATCTTGCAACCCCGTGAAACTCAATTTATGGACAATGGGATTAAAGAGGTTGGGACAATGGGAAGAAAGAAAAAATGGGTGGTCTTATTTCTGATTCTGCTTATTCTTGCGGCGTGCGGCAGCGTCTTTTATGTTTGGTTTCAAAATGAAACACAGGAGAAGATGGTCGAGGCGGAAACAGAGATTCTTGAGGTAACTGACTACTCGGCCGCAGAGGAGATCGCGGCGGCAAAGCAGAAATTAGAGGAAGATCCCGAGATACCTATGGTCGTCACAGACATCAATACCGTTGATAAGAAGGTGGCGCTTTGTTTTGAGGGCGCTGCGGATAATCTTGTATTGGAACAGATTATGGAGTATCTGGATGCGCATGATATGACGGCAACCTTTTTTATCTCGGCGGTAGATGCGGGAGAAGACCAGGAGATAATAGATGAGATCATTAATGCCGGACATGACATAGAGAGTTATACGTTGTACGGCACGAGCCATATGGAGAAGATGAGTACGGATGAGCTTATCACGGATTTCTGCCGTGCGCAGGTAGTTTATGATGATAAAATATCCAAACGGCCGGATCTTCTTAAGTGTAATGCGACGGAGTATACGGATGAGCTGCTAAAGACGGCGGATGCCTGCGGATATAAGAGCATCGTATATCCAACACAGTATTTGAACTATCAGAGTTTCAGTGCAAAAGAGGTGGCTGAAAATTATGTGGCGGGATTGGATAAAGGAACGGTAATATCCATCAAGCTGAACGGATATCTGGATGAGCTTGAGTACGAAGAAGAGGTGAAAGAAGAAGATCCGGCGAAGGATAAACAACCCGGTTTGGAACTTCATGATCTGGAAGTGGAGGAACTTACTGAGACAGAGCGGCTTCTTAGAGTGGTGGAATGGTTCCTTGAATGCTTAGATGAAGAGGAATATGAGACTGTCAGGTTACAGGAATTTCCAGCGCAGGATATGGGAGATCTTGTACTGAAGTATAATGAGATCGAGGATCAGTACAGAGAAACGATGGTAGAGCCGATTACATCAGTGCATACCACTGATCGTGAGATGTCTTTTACATTCAGGGGATTGGGAAACGAGAAAGAGCTTTCGAATCTTCTTGATGTGTTACAGAATATTGAGGCAAAAGTAACATTCTTTGTGACCGGTCAGGAAATCGAAACATATCCGGAACAGGTACAGCAGATTATTGACGCGGGACATGAGATCGGGAGCGGCGGATATCTGGGCAAGTTTATGGGCGAGATGAGTTTTGCACAGATCTGCGAAGATATTTATAAAAACGATATAATGCTGGAGAAGATGGGTATCAGGACAGATCTATTTATGCCGCCGTCTGGTGCCGTTACAGAGGAAATACAGATGGCAGCGGCAGCAATGGGAAAGCAGATCATTACTTACAATTCATCTCCTACAAGGACGGATTATGTGGAGGAGAACTACACTTCGCAGGAAGCGATACAGAAATACTACAAGAACGGCAAGCTGGTTTTCTGCAGAGGCGATATTGTATATTTTAATATGGGACTCTATGATGACGATACCTCCATTGCGGATCTGGTTAATACTGCATGGGAGATGAAAATCAGACCTACGCTTTACGGCACGAGAGCAGATAATATTCTGAGAGTGGCTACCATATCGGAACTTCTTGATCATACATGGAATTATCCGGCAGTTACCAACGCCTCTTATCATCAGATCGAAATGTCGGGTAAGATGCAGGGGTCATGGAATGAGATGCTGCGGCACGGCTACATCGGCAATCCGTATCTGGCGGCACCTGGATTTACGGAGGAAGAAAAAAATGGTTTTGACTGGACGGGAAGAGTTAATACCGGTGGAACGAACACGGTATTTCTGACTTTTGATGATTGGGGCAATGAGCAGACGATCGGTAAAATATTGTATGTGTTGCGCAAACATAAAATCAAAGCGACCTTTTTCATCAGATCCGAATATGTGATGGATGGCACCAGTGAAAATCTCTTGCGTGCGATTGCGGAGGAGGGACATGATGTGGCGTCACATACACATACGCACATGCCGATCGATATTACGCCGGATCAGGTTACGGCACTGCAGCAGGATCTGGTGAAGTCCAACAGAACGCTTGCTAACGTGGTGGGAGATACGAGAATGCTGACAGATTATTTCAGACCGCCCACGCTTGCGGTTAATAAGACGGGGCTTCAGACGATCTATGACTGCGGATACGGGTATATTATAAACGGTGATGTGAGTACGGCAGATTACCATGCTTCAAGTGTAGAAGATCTGTATGATATTCTGTTAAACGGTGCACGGCTGGACAGCGGAGGGCGCGTGCCGATACAGGACGGAAGTGTGGTCGTCATGCACATTAATACGAATGCGGTTCATACGGCACAGGGATTGGACAGATATTTGAATTATATAGAGAGTCTGCCGGATGGAGATCCTAATAAATTCAATTTTGCCAAATTGAGTACTTACTTGCATTAGTGTGGATATGTAATAAAAGGGGTTGTGTAATAAATGGGGATTGGAGTATTTCACAGGAAAGACAAGAAAAAGAAAGACAAGAATATTGAGGATATTCTGTTACAGCAGAAGCCTGATAGGCGTATGCTTTCCTATGTGCCGGATAAGCAGCAGGTGCGTAACAATGTGGACAGGCGCGGAGGCAAGACGCTGGAGAGTTTTGAAGGAAAGACTGACGATTATATTAAAAGCATTCAGTCAGGTATTCGGTATCAAGTGCAGTATAGCGTGAAAGTGTCTGCCAAGGTTGCAGAGCTGGGCAGACAAAGGTTTACCTGCCAGGGGATTGATATTTCCACTACCGGTATTCTTTTGCGTGTGAAGGATCAAAGACAGCAGTTGATTCTTCAGAAGGCATCAAAACTCAGGTTAAAGTTCGAGATCACGCCTGGTTCTATGCCCGAAGGATATGAGATGCTGGTCAAACAGTCTGCACATCTTGTGAGGGCGATTAAGACGCAGGATGATCAATATCTGTGCGGTATGGAATTTGATCAGACGCTGGCTCAGTATGCGACTAGGCGTAAAGATGGATATATGTTGACTATCGCCAGTACAATGATTTTCTTTATCTCGGCCTTTATCATGCTGATGAGAGCGGAGAGTGTGATCTATTTTAAGTTCAACAAATGGCTGTATCTGTACAGTATCATAGCTGCAGCATTTCTTCTTAGCCGTTATCTGTTCGGGGCACTCTATCGGGCGGTGCCGATTGATAAAGACTATACGCCGGGTGTCACGGTCATCATTCCGTGTTTTAACGAGGAAGAATGGATACATAGAACCATCTTAAGCTGTGTAAATCAGGATTATCCGATCGATAAGTTGGAGGTTATTGTGGTGGATGACCATTCCAATGACCATTCCGTGGAAAAAATAAAAGAGACGATAGAGAAGCTGAAACAGGAAGATGAACACTATGAGATTGCAAAACGTGTCTCCTATATCGTGCAACCTCAGAATAAAGGCAAGCGGGATGCACTCTGCGAAGGAGTGAAGGTAGCGCAGCATGAGTTGGTGGTCTTCGTGGATTCCGACAGTTTCCTTGATCCTTTTGCCATCCGCAATCTGGTACAGCCCTTTGTAGATCCGAAGATGGGTGGCGTAGCGGGGCGTACGGATGTGGCAAACACGTACACCAATTCCCTGACTAAGATGCAATCAGTGCGTTATTATATTGCGTTCCGTGTCATGAAGGCGGCGGAAGCATACTTTGATGGTGTGACGTGTCTATCAGGTCCGCTTTCCTGCTATCGCAAGCAGATCATCATCGATCACATGGATGACTGGCTCAACCAGAAGTTCTTAGGACAGAAGGCAACTTTTGGTGACGACAGGGCTATGACGAATTTTGTTCTTCGCCATCATAGGACAAGCTATCAGGACACGGCGATTTGTTCCACGATCGTTCCAAACAGACATAAAGTGTTCCTCAAGCAGCAGATGCGCTGGAAACGTTCATGGCTTCGAGAGTCCATTATGGCAGGAAAATTCATGTGGCGTAAGGAACCGTTTATGGCGGTATTTTTCTATATTGGCTTGATCGTGCCGGTAGCGGCGCCGGTAGTAGTGGTCTACAATCTGATCTATGTGCCTATTACACAGAGAATATTCCCCACTACATTTCTTGTAGGTCTGCTTTTGATGTCGCTGATTATGAGCGTGGTACAGCTTTTACTCAGGCGGAGCAGTACGTGGATATACGGCATGTTGTTCTGTATCTACTATGAAGCGGTTCTGCTGTGGCAGATGCCGGTGGCATGGGTGACATTCTGGAAATCCACGTGGGGCACCAGAATGACGCCGGAGGATTTAAAGGAACAGGAGAAGAAAAAAAATAAAGGAGAACGAAAGAGAGCAAAGAAGGGAGGCCCATTAGATGAGCAAGCGCACGCGAAAGCCTAAAAACATGGTGCGGCGCAAAAACATCCGTAAAGTTGTACGAAGCATTATGGAAGAAGCCATTCTGATTTTGCTGCTCATCACCGTGATCCGCGCTTTGTTTACGTTTGACAAATATGAGCCGTATGATGAGACAAAGGTAGAGATGGCACAGCCCGATGAGGATACGGGGTTTATCGCGCTCTCCTATTTCGGAGTAGACAGAAATGAAACAAAGACACTGATCAGCACGGAGCGGCTTAAGGAACACATCGACGCGCTGGCAAAGTCCGGCTATGTGACGATCACACAGCAGGATATTTTGGATTATTATCGTGATGGTAAGGCTCTGCCGAAAAAATCCATGTTCCTGATGTTTGAGGATGGCCGCCGGGATACGGCGATTTTTGCGCAGAAGGTGACAGAAGAATATAATTATATCTCTACGATTATGACATACGCCAGTAAGTTTGAGGAAAAGGATGCTAAATTCCTGATGCCGGATGATTTGCTGGATTTAGAGAAAGGAACTTTCTGCGAACTGGGCACGAACGGATATCGGCTGGAGTATATCAATGCATTCGATCGATACGACCGCTTTCTCGGCAGGCTGAATACGCTGGAATATGCGCATGTGCAACCCTATTTGGGGAGAGACTACAATCATTACCTGATGGACTATATCAGGGATGAATATGGTATTCCGAGGGAATCTTACGGTCAGATGAAAGAACGTCTCGATTTTGATTACGATGAGATGAACCGCATCTATACGGAGGAAATGGGACAATTGCCCCGTATGTACGTGCTGATGCATTCCAATACGGGAATGTTTGGTGAAAACGATAGAGTTAGTGCGGTTAATCAGGCGCGCATCTTCGATATGTTTGACATGAATTTTAACAGAGAGGGGTATGTGCTTAATACACGGGAGTCTTCGCTGTATGATCTGACGAGAATGCAGCCGCAGGCTTATTGGCATACCAATCATCTGCTCATGCGCATATGGGATGATACTGATCAGGATATGGCATGGGTGGACGGTGACATAAAGAGAAAGTCCCAGTGGGATGAACTGAACGGCAAAGCGGAATTTCAGGACAATGCGATCTATCTGACCTGTGAGCCGGAGGCGGTCGGGACACTCAGACTGCGTGACAGCGAGACATACAAAGACGTTATCGTAAATACGCGCCTGACAGGCAATAAACTGGGTGTGCAGAGTGTGTATGTAAGAGCCGATGAGCAGCATGACAGCGGTATCTGTGTCCGGATCGAGAACAATGAGCTTTATATTCTGGACAACAATAAGGAAATCTATCAAGAGAATCTGGATAGGTTGACGCAGGCGGAGCCGGTGTCTGTGGATGAAGATGACCTTGCGGCACAGATCGCGGAGAAGGAGCTGGAAGTGCAGTATGCCGCCACTGTGGATAAGAGCAAGGATGCGGCAGTGGAGCTTGCCATGCTGAACAATGAGGATGTCGCTTCCGTGGAAGAGGGCGCCGAGGAATATATAGAGGATATTAATATTAATGATCCGGCGGACAGACAGCTTCACATAGAAGTAAAAGATGATAAATTAACTGTTGCCGTGGACGGTTATTATGCCTTGCAGGAAGAACAGATCGGCTCCGTGGATGCGGGATATATTTTTGTCATGTCAGGTTGGGGTGGAAATGCCTACAGTCAAAGGAATCTGGCAGACGATGTCTATGACGGTGTGTTTGTGGATTTTGAAGTGACGCAGAATACAGGTGCGGAAGAGGAAGCGGTTCTGTATGATAATAAACTGCATGGTTTGGACTGGTTCTTATGGAAGGGCGGTCATATATGGAAGACGGTGATCAACTGGTTTATCAATACATTCTAGTGCACCGGGAAATGTCGGAGGAACGTAATGAGGATTGGAAGAAAGAAAAGCTGTACAGCGGGCATACTGATGGCGGCGCTTCTGATGACCGGCTGCGGTGTGGATGCAGGGCAGGCACAGGCGGAAGAAGAGAGACAGGGTGAAGCCGTAGTCAATACTCCGGTGAAGGAAGAACAACCGGAGAGGGAAGTGAGCTATTCGCTGTGGAATGCATACTGGAATCTGGAAGGCGTGGAGGCACAGACGGAAGAGCTGGCTGTACATGTGAAGAATGTGAACTTTTTTGCGGCCTATTATGATAAGGACGATACGGCTTTTATCCCGCAGGCGACGACAGATTTCTTTGCAGCAAACGGAGAGGATTATAAAAAGCGCGGATGGAACAGATATCTGACTGTTGTAAATGACAAGATCAATGAGGATGGTTCTTCATCTTTAAAATCTCCAGAACTGCTGTACCGGCTGCTTGAGAAAGAGGAAGTATACAAGGCTCATGCGGACAGTCTGATAGCGCTTGCGAAAGATGCGGGATATGACGGTCTGGAGATAGACTACGAGAATATCCGCAAGGACAATACGCTCTGGGAATATTATATGAGCTTTATCGCATATCTCTATGACAGGTGTACGGCAGAAGGGTTGCTGCTACGGGTCGTTATCGAAACCAATATTAATGCCGATAAGATTCCGTGGGTGGAAGGTCCGGTCTACAGCGTGATGTGCTACAATCTCTACGGCAGCCACAGCGGACCGGGGCCCAAAGCTGATCATGAGTTTTTACAGACTGTCATGAATAAAATGAGATATGTGCCGGGGACAGTAGATTATGCGCTTGCAAACGGAGGATTTGACTGGGGTAAGGACGGCAGTGTCGTGTCGCTTACTACGAAGCAGGCAGAAATGCTGATGTCGGAGTACGAGGTCTCATACAAGGTTGATGAGAGCGGTGCGAAGTATTATAGTTATCAGGATGAGAGCGGCGTATCACATGAAGTGTGGTATGGGGATCAGGAAACTTTGGAGCAATGGATGAAGTGGCTGCAGGATGGTGGTAATTGGGACTATTCCCTCTGGAGGCTCGGCGAATAAAGGGTGAATATGGAACAGGAACGAGCATAAAAACAGTCGGCGTTATACTGGACAAAAATCTGTAAAAAAGTTATACTGAATTATACTCTCGATTCATTTTAAATGTTAGAGAAAAGGGGACAGGAGAGATTACCGGATATGGATTATAAGGCAATTCCTTTTGAGAAGAGGATCAAGGAGAATATCAGAAATTATGCGCTGGACAATTTATATACGCTGGATGTGCTGACAGAATATTGTAAGGCGCTCTGCATGGCCACGGGAGCGGCGCTTCTGATTACGGAGCGGCATGGTGAGAAGGTGGTGTCGGTAGGCGGATTTGCCGGATTTACGCCGGATGTGGTTGGCAATCCCGGGCGTAAGGTAAGAGTGTACGGCAGGACGATTGCGCATCTGTACGCAGAGACGGATCAGGTGCCGGAAGAGAGAAGACAATCAGTGGAGCATTTACTGGACGGCTTTGCCAATATACTTTCCGAGTGGGGAGAAGAGGCTTATCTGCATACGGAATCTTCTATTTATATGGATGAACTGGAAGATAAAGTGGGTGTGAAGCATGTACAGACTGCCAAGGGCGAGAAAGAGGATGTGCTGACGGGTGTATACCACAAGCTCTATTTCGAGGAGCGGATGCAGATTATTGATCGCGCGGAGGTGGTTCCTGTGGCGGTGATCAATGTTAATATTAACGATTGGAAATTCGCCAATGATCATTTCGGTGATGAGGAGAGTGACCGGCTTATTAAAACGATCGCTGATATCCTGAAACAGCATGCGAAGCCGGATTATATTATCGGCCGGGTGGACGGAGATGTGTTTATTGTCTTGATCCCCATGGCTGATGACGGTGAGGCGCAGGAGTATTGTGACAGTATACAGGCGGCGTGCCTGAATTATGAAGATCCGATTCTGGCACCGTCGGTGGCATGCGGTATCGTTCACAAGACAAATGTGGAAGAGGAGCTAAAGGATAAACTGCCGGATGCGGAATACGAGATGTTTAATAATAAGTTCGAGATCAAGAATGCGCCCGGTTATCGGGAGCGGTTAGAGCATGGCGTACAGAAGTAACAGGATAGATATTATGTAACTGTTCAGAAGGTGTTTCGTAACTGTGAAGAACAGGGGGTTGAACTGTTAAGATATTATATGAATTGAAAATGTAATATTGCATGATACGGGAGCTGCATTTGAATAAAGCGGCTCCTTTTTTATGTTATGCAAAAATGAACTAATTCTAAAATAAAAATTAAATCCCTTATAATGGAAGAAAACGAGAAATAATAAGAAAACAAGAGAAAAAAAGAGATTATAAGAGTACATATGAGAAATAAATAGATAAATCGGTTTGCAAACGTGTGCATATAAAGATAATATATGTTTTAGCAATTAGCACTCGACAATACAGAGTGCTAATAATACAAAATAAAAGAAAAAATAAAAGTTATTAATAAGGAGGCAGCAAACATGAAATTAACACCACTTGGCGACAGAGTTGTATTGAAACAGTTAGTTGCAGAAGAGACAACCAAATCCGGTATTGTATTACCCGGTCAGAGCAAAGAGAAACCCCAGCAGGCTGAGGTGATCGCAGTCGGTCCCGGCGGTACGGTAGACGGCAAGGAAGTAAAGATGGAAGTTAAGGTCGGCGATCAAGTGATCTATTCCAAGTATGCAGGCACGGAAGTAAAGCTTGATGATGAAGAATATATCATCGTGAGACAGAGTGATATTCTGGCAGTGGTTCAGTAAGTATAATAAATAAACATGAAACGCGTTAAGGCGATAAAACAGGAGGACATATTATCATGGCAAAGGAAATTAAGTATGGCGCAGAAGCCAGAGCAGCATTGGAATCAGGCGTAAATCAGTTGACAGATACGGTCAGAGTTACTCTCGGGCCGAAGGGAAGAAACGTAGTATTGGATAAATCCTACGGCGCTCCGCTGATCACAAATGACGGTGTTACTATCGCGAAAGAGATCGAGCTTGCGGATGCATTTGAGAATATGGGTGCACAGCTTGTGAAAGAAGTGGCAACCAAGACAAACGATGTAGCTGGTGACGGAACTACCACCGCAACTGTATTGGCACAGGCTATGGTCAATGCAGGTATGAAGAATCTGGCAGCAGGCGCTAATCCGATCATTCTGAGAAAAGGTATGAAGAAAGCTACGGACTGCGCAGTGGAAGCAATCGCTAAGATGAGCTCTAAAGTAAACGGCAAAGAGCATATTGCAAGAGTTGCCGCTGTTTCTTCCGGAGATGAAGAAGTAGGACAGTTGGTAGCAGACGCTATGGAGAAAGTATCCGGTGATGGCGTTATCACTATTGAAGAGAGTAAGACCATGCTGACAGAACTGGATCTGGTAGAAGGTATGCAGTTCGACAGAGGTTATATCTCCGCATATATGGCAACTGATATGGATAAAATGGAAGCGGTTCTTGAAAATCCGTATATCCTGATCACGGATAAGAAGATCTCTAATATTCAGGAGATCCTGCCGCTCTTAGAGCAGATCGTACAGTCCGGCGCGAAATTACTCATCATCGCAGAGGATGTGGAGGGCGAAGCGCTTACCACATTGATCGTCAACAAACTGCGCGGGACCTTCAATGTAGTAGCTGTTAAGGCACCCGGCTATGGCGACAGAAGAAAAGATATGCTGCAGGATATCGCGATTCTGACCGGCGGCCAGGTAATCAGTTCCGAACTTGGTCTGGAATTAAAGGATGCTACGCTGGATCAGCTCGGCCATGCAAAGTCCGTTAAGGTTCAGAAAGAGAACACGGTCATCGTAGACGGTGAAGGAAATAAAGAAGAGATTCAGGCAAGAATCGGCCAGATCAAGAAGCAGATCGAGGAGACTACTTCAGATTTCGACAGAGAGAAGCTGCAGGAGCGTCTTGCAAAACTGGCAGGCGGCGTGGCAGTAATCCGTGTAGGTGCGGCTACGGAGACAGAGATGAAGGAAGCAAAGCTTCGTCTGGAAGATGCGCTGGCAGCAACCAGAGCAGCCGTAGAAGAAGGCATTATCTCCGGTGGCGGTTCGGCATATATCCACGCATCCAAGGAAGTATCTAAGCTGGCAGATTCATTGGAGGGAGACGAGAAGACAGGAGCACAGATCGTATTAAAGGCATTGGAAGCTCCGTTATTCCACATCGCAGCCAATGCCGGTCTGGAAGGCTCCGTGATCATCAACAAGGTAAGAGAGTCCGAGGTTGGTATCGGCTTCGACGCTCTGAAAGAAGAGTATGTAAATATGGTGGATGCGGGCATTCTTGATCCTGCCAAGGTGACAAGAAGCGCACTGCAGAATGCAACAAGCGTTGCTTCCACTCTTCTTACTACAGAATCTGTTGTCGCTAACATCAAAGAGGTAGAACCTGCTATGCCGGCAGGCGGCGCAGGCATGGGAATGATGTAAGGCGCATAGGGAAAAATTACTGAATTAACCGGACAGCCGGGCTCATTGCGAGTCCGGCTGTTCTTGTCGTGCGGATGA
Source organism: uncultured Lachnospiraceae bacterium (assembly GCA_947175435.1). GTDB lineage: Bacteria > Bacillota > Clostridia > Lachnospirales > Lachnospiraceae > UBA3282. Next base: position 21,233 of record CAMWMS010000020.1, read on the forward strand.
AAGATTATTTGCATTCTCGCAGGATGTCTGTAATAATTAGAAAGCGAACAATATTGATTATGAGCGAAATGAGGGTAATAGAGATGGCGGACTACATTCTCATCGTAGAGGATAATAATGAGATCAATCATATGCTGACCGAGCTTCTGCAAAATAACGGCTATGCAACACAGTCGGCATATTCGGGTACGGAGGCGATACTGTATCTGGAGCGGCAGATACCGCGGGCTGTCATATTGGATCTGATGCTTCCCGGTATGACGGGAGAAGAACTTCTTGCTAAGATCAAGGAAATGGATTCCGGCATAGCTGTCATTATCGCTTCGGCCAAAGAGGATGTACATACAAGGGTAGATTTACTTCGGGCAGGGGCCGATGACTATGTGGTGAAACCTTTTGACACGGAAGAGTTATTAGCGAGGCTGGAAGTGGCGCTTCGAAAGAATGGCGGGAACATACAGGCCGGAAACAGGAGTGAAACGCTCACCTTTAAGGATATTGTCATGGAGCCGGATCGGTTCCGGGTCACGGTGTCAGGACAGGAGATCGCACTCACCAGAAGAGAATATCTGATCTTAGAATTGCTCATGTCTAATCCGAATAAAGTTTTTACCAAAAACAACATATATGAGTCTGTGTGGAATGAGGAGTTTGTGGGAGAGGATAATGCCGTCAATGTGCATATCAGCAACATCAGACAGAAGCTTGCGAGAGTAAACGGTGAAGAGACTTATATACAGACGGTCTGGGGAATCGGATTTAAGATGAAAACTTTATGATTTCTTTAAACTTTTCCTAATGTTTCTAAAAGTCTGCCTGTTAGACTTAAATACAGTAACAGAGTTATGGAACACAACACGAATACGGGAGGCGGAATGAAATGGGATCGGAAGAAACAAGGGAATATGTTTTGAGAACAACGAAACTTACCAAGATCTACGGAAAGCATAAAGCGGTAAACGCCGTAGATATGCATGTAAGAAAAGGTGATATCTATGGTTTTATCGGCAAGAACGGCGCGGGCAAATCTACCTTTATGAAGATGGTAGCCGGGCTTGCTTCGCCGGATGAAGGTGAGATTGAGCTTTTCGGCAGTCATGATGTGGAGAAGCAGCGCATGCGCGTCGGTTCTTTGATTGAGACACCGGGATTGTATTATCAAATGACGGCGGCGGAGAACCTGGAAGTCTTACGGCGCGCATATGGCATTACCGATAAAGGAATCGTAGAGCAGATGTTAGTTCTGATGGGTTTGGAGGATACCGGTAAGAAGAAAGTCGGTAAGTTTTCCATGGGAATGAAACAGCGTCTCGGCATTGCGGCCGCACTGCTAAGAAGTCCGGATTTTCTCATTCTGGATGAGCCGATCAACGGATTGGACCCACAGGGAATCCGTCAGATTAGGGAACTGTTAGTTCGCCTGAACAGAGAAAAAAATATTACAATGATGATATCCAGCCATATCTTAGGCGAATTGTCCAAAATTGCGACGGCATACGGCGTCATTCGGGATGGGGAACTGGTAGAAGAATTTGACACGGCGGAACTGGACAGAAGGTGCCGCAGATGCCGGAAACTCGTGGTGGACAATGTGGAGAAGGCGGTCAATGTACTGGAGGAAGAACTTCACATGAAAGAGTTCGATGTGCCGGACCCGTCCGTGATACGCATCTTTGAGCGTCTGGATGATATTTCGGAGATTAATCACCGGCTGCTGTCTGCGGGAGTCGAGATTAACGAGAGTTATCTGGTGGGACAGGATCTGGAGAGCTATTTTATGGAACTGACGGGTGACGATCAGACATCGCGGGGCGGACAGACGCTATGACGCGGATCAGCCTGTGTTGCATTTATGAGCTGTTTCATGAATAGAGAGAAGAAAGGATGGATATGGTCATGATCAATTTATTAAGTTCTGAAATATATAAATTAAAGAAAGGCATGTTGTTCCGCCTGATGGCGGCATTAACGGTATTGCTGACACTGTCGCAATACGGTTTTTATAAGGTCTTTGAGGTAATTATGGAGGGAGAGCCGGCCGAGGAACAGGCCGCTATGATGGAAAGAATGAGGAATATGGATATGCTTGATATACTTCATTCGATGTTCGGGAGCTGCAATGCTATTATTTTTGTCACGATTTTTGCCTGCTGCTTTGTAATCAATGATTATAGTAGCGGAATGGTTACAAATTATGTGGGTAAGGGGTATAAGCGAGAAGAAGTGTTTCTTGCAAAATTTTTGGCAACCCAGTTCGGAGCGGTGATGTTGTATCTGCTGACAGCCCTGACTGTGCTTGCGGGCGGAATAGTGCTTATGGGGACGGACGGATTAAATGCGGCCTTTTTCCATGATTTCGGTAATTATCTAGCCCTGCACATTCTGTATCTGACCGGGTATACTGCAGTCATCATTCTGGTATGCACGATGGCAAGAAATATGGCGGCAGGGATATTGATCTCAATTCTGGGAATCATGTTGTTCGCCGACTTCATCGCGCAGGGAATCGATCTGGTGCTGAATTCTCTTAAGATAGAGATCGGGATATCGCAGTATTGGATCGTGACAGTGATCGAGAGCTGTCCGGTCAGGGACATTCCCTCCGGGTTCGTCACCACTTCCGGCATTGTGACGGGGATGTGGCTGGTAGCTTCCATGATTGCCGCCATGTTGTGGTTTGAAAAACGGGATGTCAGGTAGGAGAGAGGATTCACAATAGGAGGACTGCCGTATGGGTTATGGATTGGCGGGTATATTTGCTATAGCGGCGCTTGCATTCGGAATACGGTTATGGCATTACAGGCAGCAGATCAATTATCTGCTGAGTCAGATGGAACTGCTGGAACAGGAGGATACGAATTATCGGCTATCCTCCTATTGCCGTGTCGGAAAGACAGAGCAGTTGATCTGTGAGCTTAACCGCATAATACAGCTTCACCGTGACAGGATGACAGCGCTGAAAAAGGGGAACAGGAGCTATCGGGAGAGTATCATAAGCATTTCCCATGATATCCGGACACCGCTTACCAGCGCGAAGGGATATATTCAGATGCTTCTTAAGGAAAAAAAACCGGATGTAGAAAAGCAGCGGAAGTATATGGAGAATATAGATCGGCGGATCGACGATGTGACGGATATGCTGACGCAGCTTTTTGAATATGCAAGGATCGAGGCGGACGAAATCGTTTTTGACAGAGAACGGATCAATCTGTGCAATCTGATGGCGGACGTACTGTCTGTGTTCTATGAAGATTTTGCCGGGGCAGGCTGCGAACCGGAGATCACGATCAGCGCGACACCGTGTTATATCTATGCGGACAGACACGGGATGAAGCGGATTTTAGAGAATCTTATTAAAAATGCTCTGGTGCACGGAACCGGCGATTACAGGTTTTCTTTGGAAAAAAGGGGGAATGCTGTAGAAATAGCGGTATCGAACAGAACAGACAGCATAGAAGAAGCGGATATGGAGAGGATTTTTGACAGATTCTATACGACAGATCAGTCTCGCACACGTAAAACTACAGGGCTGGGATTGGCCATTGTAAAGCGTTTTTCGGAAAAAATGGGCGGCAGGGTAAGCGCCGAACTTCAAGAAGGTATTTTTACGATAAGACTATTCTTTTCGGAATATCAAGGGAGCGGGTGTGCAAAGTAACTCTGTTAGCATAATTTACATAAATCCGGGCAAGAATATTTTGACTTGCTTATGATTTGCGATTATAATAAGGGATAAAAGGTGTATATAGTTGCAGTTCATGAAGTGGTATGTACAGTAACTATATATTCACAATTCAGACAGAGCGGCTGGTGAAGCTATGACAGAAGAAAAGAGAGAAGTCATTATTGATGACGGAAGAATCGAATCCATAGAGGAATTTCAGACTCCGGAGACGTTATACGAGGAGCTTATTACTCGTGTGCGTAAATATCATCCGTCCGACGATATCTCTCTGATTGAGCGGGCTTATCAGACCGCCTATGACGCGCATAAGGATCAAGTGCGTAAATCCGGTGAGCCGTATATTATTCATCCGCTCTATGTGTCGATCATCCTCGCTGATCTGGAGCTGGATAAAGAGACCATAGTAGCGGGACTCTTGCATGATGTGGTGGAAGACACCATCATGACTGATGAACAGATCAAGGAAGAGTTCGGCGCGGATGTGGCGCTTCTGGTGGACGGTGTCACAAAATTAGAGAAATTGAATTTTCACGGAGAGAATCCGGCGGATCGGGACAGGGATGCGGAGAAGCTGGAACGACAGGCAGAGAACCTGCGTAAGATGTTTCTCGCCATGGCGAAGGATATCCGGGTCATATTGATCAAACTGGCGGACAGACTGCACAATATGCGGACGCTGCAGCATATGCGCCCGGAGAAGCAGCAGGAGATTGCCAGAGAAACACTGGATATCTATTCCCCTATTGCCCAGAGGCTTGGTATCTCTAAGATTAAAGTAGAATTGGACGATCTTTCTTTAAAATATTTGGAACCGGAAGCTTATTACGATCTGGTAGATAAAATTTCTATTCGCAAAAACGTGCGTGAACAGTACATTCAGACAATCGTGGATGAGGTCAGCGAGCATATTGAAAGAGCAGGCATCAAAGCGCAGATCGATGGCCGTATCAAACATTTTTTCAGCATATATAAGAAAATGAAAAATCAAAACAAGACCATAGACCAAATCTATGATCTGTTCGCAGTGCGTATTATCGTGGACACGGTGAAGGACTGTTACGCGGCGCTGGGTGTGATCCATGAGATGTATAAGCCGATTCCGGGACGTTTCAAGGATTACATCGCAATGCCTAAGGCAAATATGTATCAGTCGCTGCACACGACGCTGATCGGCAGCACTGGACAGCCTTTTGAGATACAGATCAGAACTTATGAGATGCATAAGGCGGCCGAGTACGGTATCGCCGCGCACTGGAAATACAAGGAAGCCTCTGACGGTAAGAAGGTGGAGACCCAGGAAGAAGAGAAATTAGTATGGCTGCGTCAGATTCTGGAATGGCAGAGAGACCTGTCAGACAATAAAGAATTTATGAACCTCTTAAAGAGTGATCTGAATCTTTTTTCTGACAGTGTATACTGTTTTACGCCTACGGGGGACGTGAAGAACCTGCCGGCAGGCTCTACTACTATCGATTTCGCATACAGCATTCACAGCGCGGTGGGAAATCGGATGATCGGCGCCAGAGTCAACGGCAAGCTGGTGACCATCGATTATGAGATCAGGAACGGCGACCGCGTGGAGATCCTGACTTCCCAGAACTCCAAGGGACCGAGCCGCGACTGGCTGAACGTGGTTAAGAGCACACAGGCGAAGAA
>CAMWMS010000021.1 GCA_947175435.1 uncultured Lachnospiraceae bacterium
ATGATATGGTAGAGTCCTGCGATCACCAACGGCCAGAAGGTTAAGGCTAAGATCTCCCCCAAGTCCCCTCTGGAAAAAATATTAGTAAACCGGTAGGGCATAAGCGTATATAACACCACCGCCAGTATCACGCTGCGGCGCGATTTACACATGGATTTCACGGCAGTATAAGCACAGATCGCGGAGCCGAGATTTGCCAGAAAAATCAATGTTTTGTAAGACAATCCCAGCGACACACGGCATATTCTTAAGAAAGCACCGATATACAAGAACAAATACGGATACATGGCATTCATATACCCGTTGCCCTGCATGCCTTCCGGCAGAATATTGACCGGAATCTGTCCGTCCAGAATACCGTCTTTTAACCCTTCTAAACGAGCCAGATGATAACACAGATCATCTCCGTTATAGAGGTATGTCTGCATCATCGGCGTCGTTGCCAGAAGCGCCACACCCAGTATCACGCAAAAGTCCGTAAGCCTCTCCTGCGTCAGATGCGCTCTGCCCTGTACCACATACAGCCATATAATCAGACTGCATACCAGAAACAACACCATAAAGAAATAAGTATCCGTATAGAACACCGTATGCGAAGACAGGCTTAGCTGTTTTACCGTCAGCGAACCCGTGCCGCCGTAATTGATCTGCAGCCGAATCTGCTTGGCATCTTTAGAAAGGGTGAAATCCGCAGTGATCTTCGACTGCCGGGGATCAAGCGGCCATGCAGCTATTTTACTGTTCTGTTCCCACAGCTCTAAGACCGAATCTTCTTCCTCCGCCTGATAAACCATTTGTGCGGTGTAACTACCCTTGTTCAGAACATATTCCGGTGTATATGCCACAATCCCGTTCATTGCCACCGTCTCCCGCACGACAAGCCCGTAATCCGAATCGATCAGGCCGACAGAATGATGCAGCTCTGATCCCAGATACTCAAGCGGACGGCTGCCCTCGTCACCCAGCCACAATAGCAACGTAACAAAGCATACAATAGCTATATAGATTATTTTTGTCTTAGTCGGTATTTCTCTTGTCTGCATTTCCATTCCCTTTTCGCCGTCATTTCTGCTCTGCACCCGCGCTCTTTTACATCATATTATTCTTTCGCATAGTAGACCGCTATTTTAGTCACAGCCTCTATGACACTCTCCACATCCTCGTCTGTCATGGCATAGTAAAGGGGCAGAGATATGATCTCCTCGTACAGCTTCTCGGCATTAGGACACAGTCCTCTCCGATACCCGAGTTTCTCATAATATGGGAAATAATACGTGGGTATATAATGCACATTACAGCACACATTTTCCGCCGCCAGCGCATCGAAGAACTGTCTCCTGTCGATGCGCAGCTTCTCCGGCACGATCCGCAGGATGTACAAGTGTCTCGTAGTGTCCGACTCGGGGATCTCCCGTTGCACAAACAGAGACGGCAGTTTCGCAAACGCCTCATTATACCGCTCCACAATCTCTTTTCTTCTCTTACTGAACATAGGGAGCTTGTCGAGCTGGCTGATAATGAGCGCCGCCTGAATATCCGTCATACGATAATTATAGCCCAAATCCACCTGCTCATAATACCACGGTCCGTCCGGTTCATGTACCATCAGGTCGGTGTTGCGCGTGATGCCATGGGCCCGATAGAGCAACAGCTTCTGATACAACGTCTCATCGTTTGTCAGCACTGCCCCGCCCTCTCCGCCGGTGACCGTCTTCACCGGATGAAAACTGAATGTCGTCATATCGGAAATCGAGCCGTTCGCCTGTCCCCGATATTTCGTACCGATTACATGGGCACCGTCCTCTATGAGTACCAAATTGTGCTCTCTGCATATTTTTCTGATCGGATCCAGTGCCACGGACTGCCCCGTATAGTCTACCACCACCACAGCTTTCGTCCGCTCCGTGATCGCTTCCTCCACCTTCTGGGGATCGATATTATATGTCTCCGGATCAATGTCTGCAAATACCGGTTTGGCACCGCAGTACAGCGCACAGTTGGCAGAGGCTGCAAAAGTAATCGGCGTCGTGATCACTTCATCCCCTTCGCCTACGCCCGCCGCGAGCGCCGATATATGAAGCGCCGCCGTTCCGTTGCTGCATACCACGGCATATTTTGCGCCGGTCAGACGGCACAGCTTGTCCTCCAGCTCCTTGATCTTCGGTCCGCATGTCAGGTCACCGTAGCGCAGAACCTCCACCACGGCTTCCACATCTGCCTCATCTATATATTGGTGCCCATAGAATATCTTCGTCTCTCTGACGGGCGTCCCGCCCTCGATTGCCGGTATATCGGAATTATTCATTGTCGATTGCTCCATGCCTGCTCCACTCCTTTATTCAAACAACATATCATATTTTTATTTCAGGATACCGCTATGCCAACAGTTCCCAAAAAGGACATGCACTTAACATGCATGTCCTTTTTCATTCATTACCGTTCACACTATGACCAATAATATTGATCCGCCCGCATGCTCTTCAAACAAGTACGTCTATTTCTCTAACTCAACATCCTTCAATAGTTCCCTAATATCCTCCACCGACAGCCACTCTGTATTCGTCCCGGAACTGTAAGAAAATCCTTCCTCAACCTTCTTACCGCTGGGCGCAAGCTGCTGCCTGTCATTCCATATCATCTGCGGATATACAATAAAGTGCTTGTCATACTCATAAGTCGTATGCGAATCCTCTGTCGTTACCATGATCTCATGCAGCTTCTCTCCGGGACGAATCCCCGTCTCTTTAATAGTACATCCCGGAAGCATCGCCTCCGCCAGATCGGTAACCTTGAAGGACGGTATCTTGCTGATAAATGTCTCGCCGCCTTTCGCCTCCGCCAACGCCTTGATCACCAGCTCCACTCCTTGAGTCAGGCTGATCCAGAATCGTGTCATACGTACATCGGTCACCGGCATCTCGGTCTTTCCCTCTTTAATCAATTTATGAAAAAAAGGAATGACCGAACCGCGGCTGCCAGCTACATTGCCATACCGCACAATGGAAAAATTGATATCTTTCGCCCCTGCGTAGGCATTGGCCGCCACGAACAGTTTGTCCGACACCAGCTTCGTGCCGCCATACAGATTAACGGGATTGACTGCCTTATCCGTAGACAGCGCCACCACTCTGCTCACGCCGCAGTCAAGCGCTGCGTCGATCACATTCATTGCGCCATGTATATTGGTCTTGATCGCCTCATTCGGATTATACTCGCAGGCAGGAACCTGCTTAAGCGCCGCCGCATGAACGATATAATCTACACCCTCGCAGGCCCTCTTTAAGCGTTCCACATCCCTCACATCTCCGATAAAGAAGCGAAGTTTGCTTTCGTATTCCCTGAACTCGTCCGCCATAAGCCACTGTTTGAACTCATCTCTGGAATAGATGATGATCTTCTTCGGCTCATAATGCGTCAGCACGTATCTCGTAAAGCATTTGCCAAACGAACCGGTTCCGCCTGTAATCAATATCGTTTTATTATTTAACATGAGTTTCCCTCCGTCTTTTTCTCTAGTCAGCCTGAAAACATGCCTTTTACATCGTCCTTAAGTATAGCATAGGGGGAAAATGTTTGCAATCGTTAGCACCGGATTGCTCTGCTCATCCCTTCTCCTACCTCTCAACATAAAACACATCACAATACTTCTCCGCAAACACATACTGCGGCTGACAGTTTCCCAACACCTCATTCATCCCGCAGAGCTTCGCAAACTGCTCCTCCGCGTGCTCCATTTTAGGCAGGTACACCACCAGTGAATGTGCATTCCGAATCTTATCATCCACAAATGTCCCTGCATGATCCACCGCAACAAAATACACCCCCGGATACTCCAGCAGTTCATTCGTCACATCCCAGATACACCATTCCTCACCGGGTTGATACAAATACACGACAGGCGTATTCTCTGCCGCCCACTGTTTCGCGTATGCGGTCTGTTCCCGGTCCTCCGAATAGAGAAACACCACATCCTCCCTCCAATGCGCCAGCACGAGCATTACAATGCAAAAGACCACAGCCGTCTTTTCTATAATTCCACTGTGTCTGATAACAAATGCAAGTATTTTCCCGCCATTCATGGCAGACTTACCGATTATTCTTCCCCACAATGTTTTGACCGTAAGAAGAGTCAGTAGCATGACAATCCCGTAGATCGGAAGCTGATAACGGTTGGAAGTCTCTCCCAGCAGAAGCGCCGTCTTGGAAACCGCCAGAAAATACCCGGCCACAGTAAACAGGAGCATATAAAATCCGACTTCTAACTGCCCGCCGCTTTGTTGACTTTCCTCTATTTCATCCCGCTGCCCAACAACAAATCCCGGTTCTCTGCAAACATTTTTTTCTTTCCCTACAATCCCATTACCACACCGATGCAACGCCACCGCAAGCAGCACAATAATCAGAAGGAGCAGAAAAAACATATACCCGAACACATATCGATTCATCAGATCCAGAAAAAACCGTATCCGTCCAAATGTATTAGACAAATCAAAGAAATTCTCCGTTGCCTGCGCTCCCCGCTGTCCGCGAAACATCTGCGCCGGAAAGGACGGGTAGGTCAGATAGGCGAGGACAAACGCAATCCCCTGACTGATGCCGTAGCGCAGACAATTCCAAAGATTTCTGTCCCTCCACAGCAGCCAAACGCAGAAAGAAACTGCCAGAAAGAAAAGAAAAATAAAGTAATAGTACTGTGTCAGAAACCCGACATAAGTCACCACCGCCATCGGCACAAGACTCTTCATAACCGACAGCCTCTTCTCACCACGCCGCATCGTCTGTATATGCAGGAGAGCGCACAACAGCACGAAGGTCGTCAGCATCTCATACATCCGTATAAAAACCACGCCGCTCATGGCCGCCGGACTTAAACCGTAAACCAACGTCGCAAGAAATGTCAGTCTGACATCCCGTCCGCTCACTAAATATGACAAATATGTCAGTAATACAATATTGATCCCATGGAAAAAAAGATTGACCGATAAGCCGATCCACTTCGAGAACACATCCGGCACCAGGGAAGCTACCGTATGAAACACCCAGTAATACATCGGCGGGTGCACATCCCACGACTGCACCTGCTTCACCAAACCGTATTGGAAGCGTTCTTCAGGAAGCACCACAAACTCACTGCGGTAAGTCTCCCTGTCCATCCACTGTCCGTCTTCCACATAGAATCCGGCCGTGCGCGCCGTGGAGTAGTAGGTATAGTATTCATCCTCGTGAAATCCCTGTTTCTGCGTACAGAAATAAAAGGCGGCCGCCATCTGCACCACCCAGATTATCAGAAAAACTATGAGGTATTTTTTATTAATTCTTACATTACTTTCCATTTCACTGTTCTTTCATGCTGACAGTCACCACACACAACATCCCCACAGCACCCCAAATAAATATTCTGCAGTTCTCAATTGCGCCCCACGTTCTTCTTCCATGCATGGACTCTTCTTACTGTCCGCGGTGCAGCCGTAAGCAGCAACAGATATATTTTATTCTTCCTCGTGAGATAGGGGTTTCTGACAGTAGCGCGCACATGCTCGTGCAGATATTTTTTCACCTTGTTATAAAATTCATTCTCCCCCGTCATCTGTGCGATTGGCACATGCAGCAGATAATCCAGCCGCTGATACAGATTGAATCGTATCGCATAATCGTGCAGCGCCGGATAGCGCTCGTCCACCAACACCTGCATTCGATCCGCATTGTCCACGATATCCAGAAACACTCTGGAAAAACTGTCCTTCGTCCGGCTGCGGGTCGTGCTCGTCTGCCTGCACACTACATGATAGCACTGTTTCGGCAGGATCATGATCCCGTCGATCTCCTGCAGCAGCTCTACTAACAGACTGAAATCCTCATTCAGTACACCCTCCGGGAATCTGTGTGCTGCAAACAATTCTTTTCTCACCAATTTCGTGCAGAAGGAGCAGTCACCTCTGTGCAGCAGCAATTCTTTCAGGAAATCTTCTGTCCCGCAGAACCTCGCGTTCTCCGGCGGCACGCATACGTCCGGCAGACGGTTTCCCGCTTCGTCCACCTCGTCTCTGGAAATCTGTACGATTGGCACCCGTCTGTCCTGTAAAGCGTTCATCATCAGCTCATACATGTTCGGTTCAATATAGTCATCACTGTCCACGAACCCGAGATACGCCCCCGCTGCAAGACCGATTCCCATGTTACGCGCCGAGGATGCTCCGCCATTCTTCTTATGATAAACGCCTATACGCCGGTCTTCCGTGGCCAGCTTGTCACACAGCTTATCCGTCCCGTCCGTGGAACCGTCATCTATGAGAAGGATTTCCAGATTCCCGTAAGTCTGGGCGCAGATGGAGCGCACACACTTTTCCAGACAATCTATGGAATTGTACACCGGTACGATCACACTGATCTTTTCCCCCATCTTACTTCCTGCTCCCCGTCATCATCTGATACATTTTCTTCGGGCGAACGGGAGGCGCCGCACTTAAGGGTCCTTCCTTCGCAGGCGCGATTTCACCCTGCAGCAGCCTGTTTGTGAATCGCAGAAGCTCTTTTGCCGCATGCTCCGCATTCCACATATCACGAATCGTCTCGTACGCTTTACGCCCCATGCCCTTGCGTTCCTCCCAGTGATCGAACAGATCGATCACCAGCTCTTCCATCTTATCATATCTGTCGTCCGGATAAACCAGTCCGTTATCGCCGTGCCGAATCAGATAAGGCGCCGCGCCGACCTGCGCATTGACCACCTCCACGCAGCCGCTGTTCATTCCCTCATTGACCACGGCTCCCCAGCCTTCCAGATAATTACTTGTAAAAATATGAATATGGCACTTCTCCATCACGTCCCGCACCTGTTCCGGCGCAGTGTATCCGTAGAACTGAAAATGCTCCGCAAGTCCGTTATTCTCTACATCCTGTCTGATCTGCGGCTCCATCTGCCCGTCCCCCAGCATATGGATGCAGAATCGATGCCCTCTGTCATGCAAGGTATTCGCCAGGTGTACCATATACTCCGGATGTTTCAGCTGGATGAATCTTCCCGCCCATACAATATGAAGCGTTCCGTCACACAGTTTCATATTTGCAAATTGTTCTTCCCCGTAAGTACGCAGTGCCGTAAAGTATCCCCATCGGAACATTTTATCTGGATATGCGCCGATCAGATGAAAATCCGATGCCGCATAGGCACCGGCACACAGCATACATACATTCTGCCCGCGATATCTGATATGCTCCCGATATTTTGCCACAAGACCTCTGGGCGATACCGCTTTCCATTGTCCTTCCCGATAGATCCGCTCACTGACGCGAAGCGTAACTTTGCCGGATCTTAATCTGGAGTCTGCCAGATCCTCTCTGCCTGTCCACCCGAACATCACCACATCGCTCTCCGCTATCTTTTTCAGACAGTCATACTCCGCCTCATACAAACACTTTACGTAGGGCAGGCTGCGGACATCCACACCCCACCCCATAGCTACCCGCTCCTGCTCCATAGGCATGGTCTGGATAAAAGTATAATCACTGCCCAGCTCCTGATAAAGTGCCTCGCACAGCGGAATCTGATGATGATTGATATAATTGGAGACAAACACAAAGGTCATGATAACATCTCCCGATAAATGTGTATCAGCCGATAATAATTCTGATCCGCGTCATGATTGACCCGCGCATGCTTTCTGGCATTGTCCGAGAATCGCTCCACAATGGCTTCTTTTGTAAAAATCTCGATGATACTGTCCGCCAGTGCCTCCACGTCTCCTGCCGGATACAGCATCCCGTCACCGCCGTCCGTCAGCAAATTATGCACGCCGCCCACGTCCGCCGCCACACAGGGCACACCCAGCAACATAGCCTCTCCGAGCGAATTAGGTGAATTTTCCAACGCGGAGGGCAGTACAAAAAGATGACTCTGCAAATATTGTTCTTTCATTTCCTCCGCAGTCAGCATCCCCAACATCGTCACATGATCGCGCAGATGATTATCCCGAATCAGTTTTCTGATATATTTCCCGTACGCCGACAATTTTAAACAATCTTTAAGTGTACTGTCTTCAATGATATTATTGCCCGCCACATAGACATGGGCTTCCGGAAACTGCTCCAACACTTTCGGCATCGCCCGTAGCAGATAGTGAAATCCCTTAAGCGGATAATCACCCTGGCTTAAGAAAATACTGTAAGGACGGCAGGCTGTTCTTTTCCATCTGTCACGATAAAAGATGCCGCGCAGCGTCTCATTCAGATAATGATACTGCGCCGCCGGATTGATCTTAGCCGCCTGCGTGCGGTCAAAATCTGTTCTGCCGGCAATATTCCCCGCCATGAGCAAAGCCTCTTTCTCATGTTCTCCCCGCTTCTTAAACTTCTTTTGCTGCTGTCTGATACTGTCCTGTCTGATCCGATCACGCAGCGTCACCTGCCGCTGTACTTTCATCGGCAGATCAGCCATATACTCCTCTGCAATCGCACTGCAAAGTCCCTGTATGCCGACCAGCGTCCTCTCCGGACGTCCGTAGGCTTTGATGCAGGCGAGCGCGTGCGGATATTCCACTCCGAACACATGCAAAATATCCGGTTCAAAATCCTTCAGAATCTCCTGAAATTTCGTTTCAATGCTGTCATCATAAATCTCAGGCGTATCAAGATTTTCTATAAATCCATAACAACGGCAGGATGCATTTTCCCCCAGCTGCATCGTCCGTCTGAAATCTTCCATATCCTCTGTAACCGGAAAAGCGATTCCAAGTTCGATCCGGTTCCACCCCTGTTCCTGCACGACACGTTCCAGAAGTCCGCTCAGCCATCCTTCCTTATTGCTGTATGAAATTCCGAGCTGTCTGGCAATTGTCGGAAGCATAATATTGCATACCCATAGTACCCTCATGTCTCTCTCCTCCGAAGTATTCCATATTCCTGCGCCTGATCTTTTCCCTGTATCCTTCATCCACCGAAAACAGTTCCCCTAGATCCGCGCAGACGTATTACACAATGTGCTTTCTCATCCAGTATACAGCACCTTTTTTACCTTCTGATAGATCCCTGCAGTGACCGGATTCTTCGCAATCCATGTTCTGACAGGCGCCAGCGTCACAGCCATGATCAGTCGATACTTACGCACCTTTGCAGCCGGCATATATCTGTTTACGATCTCCCTGTGCTCTCTGCGTGAGCGGCGTTCATTCTCCTTCGTCTCGGAAAATCCCCCGCCTTCATAGAGCGCCACGGTAACAGGCATATAGACAGTCTTTACATGCGCCCTGTAATAGCACCACAGAAAATGTTCGTAATCGGCACGCACCGCATAAGCAGTATCGAACGGTTTCTCCCGCAACAGCGCTGCCTCGTAGAAACACGCCTGATGACAGGGCACATTGCGGTAACAGGCGAAATCATCAATCACCGGATTGGACTGTACCTGCGTCCCCGTCAGCCGTTCATAAATATTGCCGTAGAAAATATATCGCGATGGTTCCGACCGCAAAGCTTTCTCTCTGTCAGTTTCACAGCCTCCCGTTTCCCGATTCTGCACCTGTTTCCGAATCTTTCCGCTGACCCGCTCCAACACATGCATATCATAGAAGCTGTCCCCGCAGTTTAAAAAAAGGACATAGTCGCCGCACACATACTCCACTGCCTGATTCATGGCATCATAGATGCCGGTGTCTTTGCTACTGTAGACGCGAAGCTTCGCGGCGGATTCTTCTCCCAGCTGTCCATGCTTGGTTTCACATGCCTTCGCATAGCCGTCCAGATATTTCCGTGTCACTTCCTCCGTGGAACCGCCGTCCTTTATGATGATCTCATAATCCTGCCATGTCTGATGCAGAATGCTGTCGATCGTCTCCCGTAGCTTCTCCCCTGCATTCAGACACACTACAATGATGCTGAAAGTCATATTCTGTTTTACCCTCTTAAGATTTATTATGCCATATTCTATCTGAACTTCTCAACCCTTTGTACCGCTTTGCCGCATAATTAATTCACATCCGATAAAATATTAACCATATCGTGGAACAGGAAAGTTTTATAAGGCAGAATCAATGTCCCGTCATGATCCGCCCGGCTCATGTATACGGCAAAATATAAAATCGCCGCCAGCAGAATCCCCAATCGGAACAACCTTCGCCACTTCGCATTTTCCACCTGCTTAAGCAACATCGGCAAATACAGTATGTGACTGATTGTCAGATAATATCCGATGCGGGATATGATCGGCAGGAAGGAGCAGAATACATACAGCACGAGCGCTCCCAGATTCAGATAGAAATAGAACCCAAAGCGACTGTCTTTCTGCATAAAGTACACGATTACTGCAAAAACAAGCACCGCAAGGCACCGCAGAATATTGATATAGCTCGTTCCTCCCTCCAGATACTCCGTATCTTCATAGGTCGGATAGAGCAGAATCACCACTTTTAAATAAAAGTCCTGTGCGAACAGAAAGGTTGTACAGAATAGAGCCGCAATAGCAAGCTGCCACTTCTTCCACGCCCTGGATGCCAGATAGTATAACGGAATCACCACAAGCAAGGACTTGTGAAACGCCGATCCGAGCAGAATCAAAATGACGAATCTGCCCCATTGCCCGCGCTGCACAAATTTCATGGAATAGAGTGCCACCGCCAGCGCCAGATAATAGCGTACCGTACTGAATGTCTGGAAATAATATCCCAGCATCATAAACAGGAAAAATGTCAACGGAAAATCATCGCTCTGCTCATACATCGCTGACAGGAACAAAAACACTGTGACAAAAGCATACACCGCAAAGACAAGCAGATAATTCTCAAAACCGGATAAGCCGTAGATTAATTTTACAAGAAGATTAAATCCAATCTCCGTGGGCACGTACGAATCACAGTTGACCAGATGCATGAACTCCACATATTTAGCGTAGTCGTTCCCCACATTCAGCCTGCACGCCGACAGCGCAAACAGAATCAGAAATACAGACAGAAGGCAGACGCGGTTACACATCTGTTGTCTCGTAGTCATATACGGTTGTATGACCGGCCGGCTGTTCACCATGCCCGCAAGCAGTACTGTAACTGCCGCCACCGTAATATACAGAATCATCGAACGATGTTATCCTTTCCCTGTCGTTTGTCCCGCCTCACGCACACCCGCTTTCATCCACGCATATGCCTTTTTCAGCGAGACATCCCGGCACATTTCTTTTCTGTGAACCCATAGGAAACGAAAAGCCAGCGGCAGCGCCATTCGTCCGTACAGGTAGTGATACAGCACGCCCCTGTCCCGGAAAAATTTCTCATGATATCCGCTGAACCATGTGGATTTCCGTTCTGTTTCTTCCCCAATACATATTGTATGGGAATATATCTTCAAACCGGCCTTCAGACAATCTCTCAGGAAAAGACTGTCCTCCCCGTTGCTGTACTTGGCACCGCCGCCGAAAAGCAGAGAATAATGTACATTAGCCCGCAGCAGAGCAGCATGTCTCGCCGTAATACTGTACGCCGGATAACGCCCGTAATTGCGGCGGTTGATCCGATGGATGTCCTCATTCCAATAAGTTCTTCTGGCAGGTGATACCTTCACATTGACCAGAATCATGTCCGCATCCGGCAGCTCCCTATACGCTCTGCAAATCTCCTCGGCATATCCTTCCGACAGTACAATATCCTCGTCTGAGAATACGCAGATCTCACCGTTCGCATGTAGCAGCGCGGTATTGCGGCTCAGCCCCACACCTCTCTCCGGCATAGAGAAAACCTGAATCCTGCTGCCTTCGGCCGCAATCTCCTCATAACCATAACGGTCACATTGGTTCACGATCACCGCATCGGTCTGTATATGCATTTGTTTGACCAGCGCGGAAATATCCTGATTCACCGCCGATACCAACAACTGTATTTTCATAGTCTGCCTCATTTCCGCACAGCGCCCTGTCCTGTCTACACCTTGTCTGCACGTCCGAACGCATGCCCATAGTATCTGCGCAGGAACTTCTCATCCGCGCCGCCGATTGCGATCCCCGCAATACGACATTCTCTAAGCTGTATCTGTTCCATCACATAGGCAAGATATGCGGCATGCACTTTCCCGTAATCAGCCACGAGCACTACGCCCTCGGCCGCACACAGCCTGTTCCATTGTTCATCGGTAATTCCCGCTTTCCAATCCACGAACAGCTCCTTCATATGCTGCCCTTTCGGTTCTGAAAAATGTCCCTGTGTCACGGTAAGTATGCATAGATCCTTCATCTTCTTTCGCAGATACTCCAGATTCTCCTCATAATCTGCGCCAAATCTCCCGTCCGCTCCGGCATAACCGACAAACGGTACATCTGTCACTTGTTTCAGATCACTTGCTGTCATGATGCGGTCATCCAGCACATAATAAAACATCATGCCAAGCAGCATCAGCACCATCGTCACCACTGTCCCTGCAATCACCGCCTGCACAGTTCTGTCATCCGCCGTCACCAATTCCGCCGTCGTCGTCTGAATCACGCTGATCTGCCGGAATTCTTTCGCCGTATTCCCAAGATCCGTCAGTGACCGTCCCGTCGCCTTCAGGATCGCATTACATCTGTCTACATCGTGTGTTGTAATCGTGATTGTAAGAAGCCGCAGATCCGACAGAATCTCAGCCTTCGTTGCTTCCATAACTTCTTCCCTGCTGTAGTCCTCGGACAGATATTTCATCGTAACATCCAGAATCGGATCCGTCGCCATCAGATCATTCCATGTATATCCGTTGTACTGCTGATAGACCTCTCCCGTCTCATCCACTTCAAAATCCAAATACACCTTGGACATCGCCCGATATTCCCGCTCCGCCTCCGGTACGATCGCCGTAAACGTATACACCCCGCCGCCAATCACCGCACCGACTACCGCCGCCACGATCACCAGCCAGCATTTACGCATAAAGCAAAGCCCTAGTTTTTTCATATCCATGCCCGCATCGGCATACCTAATTTCCCGCATATATCCAGACCTTTCCCGCTGTTCGTAGCTCTCAATTCCTCCAGCACACAGCCCGGGCAGAAGTTGATTTCTTAAGGAACCCCTTAAAAAACGTCAGTGCTTAGCGAGGTTAAAAGTTGCAACGCAACTTTCGAGCTTAGCATCTGTTACGTTTTTTACGGAGCGAAAGCGCGGTGACGTAGAAATCAACTTTTGTCCGGGCGTCCGCTCACTTCCTTTTCATTGCTGTAGTCTGCGTATTCTCTACGCCCTCCGTGCTCTCCGGCTTAATAAGAATCTTAAGTGTCAGAAGCATAAGCTTCAGATCCAGCCATACCGAATACTGTTCAATATAAGTCAGATCCAGCTTTAATTTATCGTAAGGCGTTGTATTATACTTGCCATACACCTGCGCATACCCCGCGAGCCCGGCCTTCACTTTCATGCGGAAAGCAAATTCAGGCATCTCCTCCATATACTGATCTATGATCTCCGGCCGCTCCGGTCTTGGTCCGATAAAGGACATATCCCCCTTCAGAATGTTGAGGAGCTGCGGCAATTCGTCGATCCTCGTTGCACGGATAAGCCTGCCGATCGGTGTGATTCGCGAATCGTTCTTAGACGCCAGCCTCGCCACACCGTCTTTCTCGGCATCCACTTTCATACTCCGAAACTTCAGGATATAGAATTCCCTGCGTCCGACCGTGCAGCGAACCTGTTTATACAAGACCGGCCCGCCGTCATATGCCTTGATCGCAATCGCCGTAATAAGCATAAACGGAGACGCGATCACTAACAGGATCAGCGAACAGATCAGGTCGATCATCCTCTTAGCCAGACGCTGCTCCACCTTAAGAGAATACTCTCTCGTCAGATAGACGGGCGTGTCAAACAGATGGAGCTGATCCGCGCCTTTTACCAAAACGTCTGATATCTTCGGCATCATATAGACACGAATCGACCTACTGTAACAATATTTCAGCAGATAATTCCTGTCACTGACAGGAATGTCCCATAGTACCACCGCACCATACTCTCCCGTAATCTCTTTCTTTACGGCCTCCATACCTTCCGAAATATTCATGCTCCTTGCGATCTTGTACTTCTCTTTACGCGACTCAAACTTGGCCACGATGTCATCTATCGGCCTCTCTCCATGAATGATCAGGATTTCTCTGGGCGGAAACACCTTATAATAACACGTGTCGCACACGAACACCCACACAATCGAAAAAATGATCTGTATCAACATTGTCCAGACAATCGGACGCACTTGTACCACCCAGTTCGCCATCAGGGATATCTGAAAATAAGAGATCACATTGACAAACAGAAGAGCAAAAACTTCTGAGATAAAAACATCCGTAGCCTTCAGATAACCGATCTTCAGCACACCATACATGTTGGCAAAGAAAAACAGCAGAACGAAATAGATCAGTATAATGAGAAGATGTCCGTTGCGGAAGAATTTCGCCTTTCCGTGATAAAGCAGATACGGATAATAATCCCGAAACCAGAAATATGCATAGACCGCCGTATGAATAAGTAATCCGATAAAGGATAACTGCAATATGATAAGTCTTTTCAAAGATTCGACACGTTTCATGTCCATACCTCATTCTAATAATTCGTACCGATTCATCCTTACTGTACTTCTACAGACGCCGCATGCACGCCCGGTATGCCCACGGAATAAAACAACGCACACTCGTGATCACGGACAGCTTCTCCTGCCTGCGATACAGATTCCAGATCCGTCTGATCGCCGACAATTTATTGGAAGACAGCGACTTCGCCGGTCTGCGGTATACAGCCAGCACCTCATCCAGACCGTATGCTGTATTGCCCGCCCTTAGGATCTGCCACCATGTCGCCGTGTCCTCACTCTCTATACCGGGCATGCATATCAGCTTGTCCGGTATGCTCTCCCGATCCAATAAAACCGTCGTCGTAAAGATCACTGTCCGCGACAACGCCTGTTCGTAACGCAGCTGTGCAGGAACATGCACCACTTTGCCGGTAGGATTCGCCTGCTCATCGCCGAACTCATACGCCGTGAACACAAATCCCGCCTGCCTGTTCTTCATAAACAGCAGTTCCTTCTCCAATTTTTCCGGAAACCACACGTCATCCGCATCCAGAAAAGCAATATACCTGCCGCCTGCCATATCCAGTCCGGTGTTACGCGCAGCTGCTGCTCCCCCGTTGCGTTCTTTACTGATCAACAGGATCCGCCGTCCTTTATCATCAATGTATTCCTCAACTGTACGGATCCCTTCATTCCCTGTGGGACGCTCTGCTTCCGTTTCCTTATCACCCTGCTGCCCTGAAGACCGAAGGTTCCACTTCTGCTCTCTCAGCGTGTCGCGAACCACCTGTGCGCTGCCATCAGGTGAACAGTCATCGATCAATAACAGTTCCCACTCCGTATATGTCTGTCTTACTACCATCGCAATCGTATCGGCGATATAGGCTTCAGCTCGATAGATCGGTACGATAATGCTGACCAGTCCGCTCATTCAAATATCCTCTCTGACAAGATAAATAGGTCTCTTCTTCACTTCCATGTATGTCTTAGACAAGTATTGCCCCACGATTCCGAGGCAAAACAGCTGCACTCCGCTAACCATCATAATGATACATACAAGAGACGGCCATCCCGAAGTCGGATCACCAAAGATCAGAGTCTTCACAATGATAATAATAATCATGACAAATGCCAGCAGGCAGAACAGCGCGCCAATCAGCGCCGCAATTGTAAGCGGCACCGTGGAAAACGCAGTGATTCCCTCTAACGAATAGGCAAACAGCTTCCAGAAGGACCATTTCGTCTCGCCCTTCCTGCGCTCGATATTCTCATATTCCATCCACTTTGTTTCATAGCCTACCCAGCCGAAAATACCCTTGGTAAATCGGTTATATTCCGTCATGGCAAGGATCGCATCCACCACCTGACGTGACATTAATCTGTAATCTCTGGCTCCGTCCACGATCTCCGTTCTGGAAATCTTATTCATAATCCGGTAGAACATCCTCGCAAAAAAAGAACGCACCGGCGGCTCTCCCTTCCTCGTGACACGCCTCGTAGCCACAGAATCATACCCCTGCTCGATATAGCCGTACATCTCCGGCAAAAGCGATGGCGGGTCCTGCAGATCGACATCCATCAGCACCACATAATCTCCTTTAGCTTTCTGTAATCCTGCATAGATAGCAGCTTCCTTTCCGAAGTTTCTGGATAAAGACCGCAGATGGACGCGCGAATCCTCTCTGCACAGCTTCTTAACCTCTTCTACCGTCCGATCCTTAGATCCGTCATCTATATAGAGCAGTTCCACCTCAATTTCCTTTTCCTTGAAAAAAGGAGCGTTCCGGAACAATTCATCATAGAAGTCCCTGATATTCTCTTCTTCATTATAGCAGGGTACTACAACACTGAGCAATTTCATGCAAATTACCGTGCCTTTCATCTATTGATATCCGCCTGCGTCGGTTTATATCCGCCCGGACACACCCCACGGCACCGACAGTCAAGTCTTCGTTTATTTTAGCATACATAGACGAAAAAAGGAAGAGACGTATCTCTTCCCTTTTCCGGCGGCTATATCAGTCCGTATGTCAGACGAATATAGTCCGCCACTGTCGCAATATACTCACTGTTTGTAGGTCTGCTGTATTCGTTCGAATTGCAGTAACCGAATAACCGCTCGAACAAATCGCTGTTTCCTCTCTCCCAGGACACCTCGATCGCATTTCTGATCGCCCGTTCAATCTTCTGGTCTGTTGTGCGATACATCTTCGCCAGATCCGGATACAGCAGTTTCGTAACACTGCCTACTAGTTCCATGTCTTCCGTGCACATCTCCACGGCGCTCCTTAAGTATTGATAGCCCCGTAGGTGTGCAGGTACACCCAACTCCAACATGAAACCGGAGATTGCCTGTTCCAGTTCTTGTCTGGACAAAACATTTTCTTGTAACATTCCCTTTTTTACTCCTTTGCGCAATATATTAAACGTGTAGTTTTATTACGCATTTACATAATAGCAAAAAATATGCATTATGTAAATTGTAAGTTATCGCCTACGCACTGTCTTACATCCTGGCAGAATCTACATTCTCCCTAAACCACTGATAAGCAAGCTGCACGCCCTCTTCCAATTCAACCTTATGATTCCAGCCCAAGCCGTGGAGCTTCGTCACATCCGTCAGTTTGCGCGGCGTACCGTCCGGCATGTCCTTATTCCAAACGATCTCGCCCTGATAACCCACTGCTTTTTGCACCGTCTGTGCCAGTTCTTTGATCGTAACTTCTTTACCAGTACCGATATTCACATGCTGTTCCCCACTGTAATTTTCCAGTAAGAACACGCATGCATCCGCCATATCATCCACATACAGGAACTCCCGCAGCGGTGTGCCGGTTCCCCATAATTCTACCGTAGGAGCACCGTTTACCTTAGCCTCATGGAACTTACGAATCATGGCCGGCATAACATGCGATCCCTCCAGATCATAATTGTCATAGGGTCCGTACAGATTCGTCGGCATACAGCTTATGAAATCGTCTCCGTACTGTCTCTTGAAGAATTTGCACATCTCCAGACCGGCGATCTTAGCGATCGCATATGCCTCGTTCGTCTCCTCCAGCGGTCCTGTCAACAACGCATCTTCCGGTATCGGCTGCGGTGCCATACGCGGATAGATGCAAGTACTTCCGAGAAACAATAACTTCTTTACCTGATAGTCATGACAACACTTGATCACATTGCATTGAATCTGCATATTCTCATAGGCAAACTCTGCCGGTGTCGTATTGTTGGCATTGATACCGCCCACTTTCGCCGCTGCCAGTACCACCACGTCAGGTCTCTGTTCTTCAAAGAAATCTCTGACCGCCTGCTGATTCGTCAGATCCAGTTCCTTATGGGTTCTGCCGATCACGTTGCTATAACCCTTTGCTTCTAAATTTCGCACAATAGCACTGCCTACCAGTCCTCTGTGTCCTGCTACATAGATTTTGTCTGTCTTATTCATGTTGAACCTCGTTTCTGTATCTTGTATAACCTAACTTCATGGTCAGTATAACAATTCCTGCAGGATTTTTCCAGAGGAATTGTTAGGCAACCGCTCCAACCAAAGTTAAGTTGCTTTTTTGATTCAGTTACTTAAAACTGCCTCAAATCCATCTTTGATCCCTTCTCCTAAAAACCGAACATCCGTCTTTGCGGGTGCCGACGGAAACGCCTCATATCCCACCTGATCACCGTTCACAGGATAATAGAATGTCACTCCGTTTATTTCATATGACTGCGTCTCGTAGTTCTCATAATCTTTTTGTGCGATCCAATAATCGTTTCTATAAGAGACAACAATCTCTTTACCCAGCGCAGCACACTTATATATCAAAAGAAACATTACTGCTATCATGCCGCACAGTCTGAACACTTTCACACTGACCGGTTCCGTTACGCTCTTCACTACATTCACACCGGTCTCCCATGCTCCCGCTACGCTTTGTCTATGTCGTTTCGCTCCGTTTCGCCGCCCGCTGCGTTCCTCCGTCCTCTCCAGGATCGCAACATATACCCCACCAATCACCACTGCCGGCATCAGATACACATAAACGCAGCCGTAACGAATCAGAGGAGAAGTAAACAGCCAGAAGACAAAAGATGCCGCTACCGTCACCTGTACAATCAGAATCCCCGGGCGTCTGCGCCACCAACCGCACAGCATCCCCATCCCGTACAAAAACAATACAATCAGCGACACCACCGCTGCCGCCACCAGCAGCTTATCACTGCCCGCCAGTGAATGGAACCAATCCGGCAGCCAATCTCCCACGGAAATGTCATATCGCGTCACATCCGTATATCCCCTGCCCCAGACCTGAATCTCTGTTGCATCGTAATCCGCCATGCCTTTCGGAATTTTCCACGCCACATGAAACAGATCGATCTGCGTAAACGGATAGACCAGCCAGCCCGACAGCAATACATTTCTTATAAAAAACGGCAGTGCCATCACGATTCCCAGCGCCAGATATAGTGCCGTTTCCTTCCATCTGTTATTCCGAATCAGGTAATACGCCGGATAGATCACCAGCAGTAAGATCAACGCCGCCGACAGCTTTACGGTCATGAGGAAGACTCCCAGAACGCACAGCAATGCGTAAGGCAGTATCTCCCTAACCTCACACTCCGCCAGTTCCAGAAAACGGATCACGATATAAAATGCCAGCAATACCATGAAATAATCGGAGGCCGGAGATACCATTTCATCGAAGATAATAACCAGATAATAAATCCCCATCACTCTCGCAAAATCACCGGTATGCAGTCTGCCTTTACGCAGGGCACCAATCACTTCCAGACAGACTTTCGCCAATATCCATGCCAGGAAACCCGCCGCGCAGTGATAGGACTGTCCGCCTAGGAACGCCATGCTGTACAACGCCGACAGTGCAAAAGAGGAACTGTTATAGGCCAGCCGGCAATGCAGATTGCCAAGCCCCTTCGCCACGCCGTACTCCTCCAGCCATCTGATACTCTGCGCATGATACAGCCCCGTATCATAATGAATAATTCCCCTTGACGCACCATATGCAAATAGGAAAAAGAGGAACAGTATACCTACCATTTTCCCTCTTTCTCCTAATCGATTTTCCCGTATATTATTCCACGTTTCCGACAACATGCTGCCAAGCTGGCGCCTGAGACACCATGCAATCGCCATACATGCCATGCACAACAGCAAGTTAGCCACCAGTCCCACGCGCCCCAACAAACTAAAAAATTGCGCATACACTGTAATACCCGCCAGACCACAGATCAGATAAGAATCCATATGCCTGATCCGGTACGGCTCACACTGCACCACCGCACACATAATCCCATATCCTATTAGGAATGTGGTAATAAACATGTAAATCCATATTAAAATCACTGACAGCATAGATGTCTGCCTTTCTCTTATCAATGCTAATGCCCTGTTATCCTTCTGATATGATCCCAAACACCGCTTACATCAAGGCACTAGCACCTCACAGTGCTTAAAGCTCTGCTACATATTAGTTTTGCCGCCCTTGTACTCCGCGCAGCTCATCCCCGCGATCTCCTGCAAATCAGCATCCAGCATCATAGCAACCAGCTTCTTGAAATCTATCTCTCTCTTCCAGCCAAGCTCCCGCTCCGCCTTCTCGCAATTTCCCCAGAGGAATTCCACTTCCGCCGGCCGGTAGAATTCGGGATTCACGTCTACCAGCAGTTTCCCGCTTGCCGCATCGTACCCTTTTTCGTTCACGCCGGTTCCTTCCCAACGGATTGCAATACCAAGCTCACCGAATGCCGCTTCCACAAACTCTCTGACCGTATGTGTCTCATTCGTGGCCAGTACATAATCGTCGGGCTTGTCCTGCTGCAGCATAAGCCACATGCCCTTCACATAATCACCAGCGAATCCCCAGTCACGCTTCGCATTCATATTTCCAAGAGACAATTTATCCTGCTTACCCGCAATAATATTCGCAATCGCCAGCGTGATCTTCCTCGTCACGAAATTCTCTCCGCGTCTCGGTGACTCGTGATTGAAGAGAATACCGTTGCAGGCATACATATTATAAGATTCCCTGTAATTTACCGTAATCCAGTAGGAATACAGCTTCGCTGCACCGTAAGGGCTCTTCGGATAAAATGGAGTCTTCTCACTCTGAGGCGCCGTCTCCGGAATCCCACCGAACAGTTCGGAAGTAGATGCCTGATAGAATCTGCACGTTCCGCCGTTGACGCGGATTGCCTCAAGCAGTTTCAAAGTGCTCACACCAGTAGCTTCTGCCGTGTACTCCGGCACTTCAAAAGATACACCCACATGAGACTGCGCTGCCAGATTGTATACTTCCGTCGGACGAATCTCCGCGATCAGCCGCATAAGATTACTGGAATCCGTCGTATCTGCAAAATGCAGGAAGAATTTTACCTTGTGATAATCCGAATGGATCAAATGATCGATCCTGGCCGTATTGGAGATGCTGTGTCTGCGAATTAATCCATGTACCTCATATCCCTTCTCCAACAAAAACTCCGCAAGATAAGAACCATCCTGACCCGTTATTCCCGTAATTAACGCTATTTTCTGCATATCGTAACTTATTCCTTTCTATCGTATATATATCTGACGGCTCATCATGTTATTGCCATTTCTTCTGACATAATCCCTCACATCAGCATAAGCACAGCCTGGCCAGCTACATTCTCTCATATATGCACCGTCGTGTAAAGTCAAAACCTTACTGCTTCAGATACTCCGCAATCGCATCGCGCCAGTCCGCAAACATGAAATCGGTAGTCATCTTAAACATATAGTTTTCCAGAATCGAGTAAGCGGGTCTCTTCACGGCTGCACCGTACTCTTCCGATGTGATGCCCTCCACTACCGTATCCTTACCGGCGATTCTGAAAATCTCCTCCGTAAACTGCGCCCAGCTGCAGTCCCCTTCGCAGGTCCCGTGGAACAGTCCGTAATTATCCGTGGGCAGCAGATATGCGATCGCCTTTGCCAGTTCCGCCGCGCTGGTAGGTGACCCCACCTGATCCTTCACAACTCTCACCTTATCATTCGACTCTGACAGCCGGAGCATGGTTTTGACGAAGTTCTTGCCGTCACCGTACAGCCAGGCGGTACGCACAATATAATGCCTGTCGCTGAATTCTTTCACGAAGTTTTCTCCTGCAAGCTTGGTTCTGCCATATGCTCCCTGGGGTCCCACAGGATCCATCTCCCGGTACGGTCTTACACCGTTGCCGTCGAACACATAATCCGTGGAAACATGCATTAACTTCGCCCTCGTCTCCGTAGCTGCAATGCTTAGATTTCTCGGTCCGATAGCATTGATCTGGAAAGCAAGATCCTCTTCATTCTCACACGCCTCCACTGCCGTATACGCCGCGCAGTTAATGATTGCATAGGGCTGTATCCCCCGCACAAATTCCATAACCTTGTCTACCTTGGTAATATCCAGTTCCCCGACATCCGTATTGATCAGTTCATACTCCGTACTGCCTGCATACTGTAAATTAATGGCACGTCCCAACTGCCCATTGGCTCCTGTCACAATAATCTTCTTCATGCTGTCCTCCATACAATGCTTATTTATCACATCATACATCCAATGGGAAAAATATGCAAATTATAATCTCACAAATCAGCAAAAGGTGACTATACATATTCCCAAACTTTCTGTAATAATTTCTTAACATTTTGTGGATTTTTTCAATTTTTTTCTAGTGACTCTCCCATTTGCTTATGATATACTAGGAACAGTTGGGTTATTCCCTATAGTATAAAGAAAGAGAGGATTAGAGATGAAAAGATTACAAGTGCTTTTACTTGTAGCCCTGTCTTCTACTCTTCTATTTGGTTGTGGAAAAGAAAAAGAGGTCGCAGAACCTGTTGTTGAACAAGTTATCGATGACATAGTCGTACCGGAAGTTGAAGAAGAGCCAGAAGAAGAGTCAGAAGAGATCGATGAGGATGTTCCGCCGGAAGCCGGAATGGTCCGCAGTCGTATTACAAATGAGTGGGTAACAGAGGAAGTAAATAATACAAGACCGATCACCGTTATGATTCCTAACACGAAAACTGCAGCGCAGTACGGAATCTCTCAGGCGGACGTGCTGTACGAGTGCAACGTTGAAGGCAGCATTACCAGACTGATGGCGCTTTTTCAGGACTGGAGTAATTTCGACAGATTAGGTAATGTGAGAAGCTGCCGTGACTACTATGTTTATTGGTCATTCGAATGGGATGCTTTCTATGTCCACTTCGGCGGTCCGTTCTACATAGACGAAGTTATCAACCGCAAAGACACAGAAGACATCGACGGTCTGTCCAGCAGCAATTTCTGGCGTGCAAACGATACAAACAACTCTACCGACAATGCTTATGTGGATACAAAAGGGCTTATGGCTGATATCAATAAGCTCGGTTATGATCTGGAGTACCGTTCCGGTTATTCGGATGAGCAGCATTATAAATTTGCTCCCGCGGGCGAGCCTAATACACTGGATCAATACAGCAACGCCATCACTGCCAATAAAGTGGACATGTCTCCTACTTATCCGGTGACGAACTGCTACTTCATATATAATTCAGAAACCGGTCTGTATGACAGATTCCAGCATTTATCCGGCGAGGCGGACGGTCCTCATGTGGATAAGGCGAACGGCAAACAGCTTGCATTTAAAAACATCCTGATTCAGAATACATATTATGAAGTTCGTGACCAGAAGGGCTATCTTGCATTCCAGTGTCACGACACAACAAGAGACGGTTGGTTCTTCACCAACGGCAAGGGCATTCATGTAACCTGGAAGAAGACTTCCGATTACGGTGCTACGAGATACTATGACGACAGCGGTAACGAAATCGAGTTAAATACCGGTAAAACCATGGTATGTATTGTGGAAGACGGCGATTCCTTCTTAGTAGATGACGAGAAGATCGGTTCTACAAATTAGTATATAACCGGATATCAAAGGACGGGTAAGATTTATAACTTTCTTACCCGTCCTTTCTCTCACTTATGAAAATACTTTTCTCTATTCCACTGTCTCAATCGACTCCACGATACTCAGCTTACCAATCCCTCTGAGCGGGATCGCCGTGGCAATCAGGCAGGCTGCCACAGATACCACTGCTGCCTCCAGAATAGGCCCG
Source organism: uncultured Lachnospiraceae bacterium (assembly GCA_947175435.1). GTDB lineage: Bacteria > Bacillota > Clostridia > Lachnospirales > Lachnospiraceae > UBA3282. Next base: position 23,633 of record CAMWMS010000021.1, read on the forward strand.
AAAGGAACCGCGCTAAGCCGCATACCGTCGTTTGCCGCCGCTTCCACTAAAGTACTGCAAAGATATCCGCAAACCGCACCGATACCGGAAGCGATCAGCCCGTAGTAAGCTCCCTCCCACAGAAATGTCTTGTAAAGGCTTCCGTTACTCATGCCGATGGCCCTCTGCATCCCGATCTCATTTACACGGGTATGAATATTCGTGTAAACCGTATTAATAATATTCAGGATACCAATCAGCCCAATAAACAAAATCAGTCCCCAGCTAAGCAGCCGGACCTGTTCAAAACTCTCCGCCATCTGCTCGTCCGACTTTCGATAAGACAGCCAATGCGCCCCCGGATTATCCCTGCACCATTCATCCAGCCATTCCTCGAACTCTTCCGGATCGGCATTTTCATCAAGCGTCGGATATATTTCGGAATACCTGTTATCTCCTGTCAGCACATCATAAAGCGAATCCGTGACGATAATCTGCACTCCATTGAGGAAACCGCTATTATTAATACTTACCGGATTATACGTAATACCTGCCACGCGGAGTTTTTGCCCATTGGCCTCAATCATATCCCCTTTCTGCAACTGTGTGCGCTCCACTTCCTGTCCCTCAAAAGAGAACGGAATCGGATTCATCACTAGGCACGCTTCTCCCCTTGCAATTGCGTCACTGTCCTCCTTCGTAAGCTCACTCTGCAGTTCATAACTGTCTATTCGCGCCTCATTGAGAGCCGCAATATGAAATGTCTCTCCCGGTTTCAAATCAAATCCCAGTTTCACCGGCATGTCACCGTTTTCATCCGACTCATAGACAGTTAGTTTCGTGGTTGCCAGCTCTGTGACGGACTCATGCTGTTCTACTTTTCTTACTTCTTCCGGCGAAATTCCCACCGTTTCATTTGTCACGGAATAATCTCCCGTGTGCATTTCCTGTACACCCCGGCTTGTATCCAGCAGACCGCTGAAACTCTGCAATGCCACGAAGACCGTGATGCTCATTACAATGGAAAGAATCGTGATGGTGGTTCTGGCACGGTTCCGTTTTAAATTCAATCGTGCATAGAAAGCCTCAAAATTCCGAATTTTTTTTGCCTTACGATTACGACGTTTTACCTTGACCGCCTGACCGCTCATGGCTACCGTAGGTGAAACGCGGGACGCATATACAGCCGATGGATATGCTGCCAACACAGCGAACAGCAGGGTGACCGCCGTACTTACCAACAGCGGTAATGCTCCGCCTGTACCGCTTCCTGCAATCATATCATTTAATTGCTGCCCAGTGTCCGCCATAAACAGATTCGGATTGAGAAATCCCGTTGCCGCTATAAGAATCCCTTTTGCAGACAAAACTCCGAAAAGCATTCCGATCGGCAGCCCTATGACGCTTAACAACATGATCTGCACCGTGACCAATGCATAGAGCTGTCTGCTCTCGCCTCCGATGGCCCGCAATGTGCCATACTCGCGTATGCGCTTTGTAACAGCCACTTTCAGAATATTATAGATGACTAATCCTGCTGCCAGCAGAATCAGTGCACCCACCATCACACAAGCAGCCATCATAAAAGGAAATCCAATACTCGTATCTATCATTCCTTCTTTGTTCTTATACTCTACTCCTAACGCATCCAGTAAGACCCAGTTGTACTGCACCTGCCGCTCTACGATATCCAGCTTTTGTACCAAATCATCTATAACAGACTGGAAGCCCTTCGTGTTCACCGTCTTAAAATCCGTGGAATAGCGCAAATACCGTTCCGGAAGCAGAGACTGTGCTGTCCCCTCTCCCACAATACCATCCACAATTCCGGTGGCATACCCCAGATAACTGCTTTCAAGAATCCCCGTGAGAATAAAATCCGCCGTATATTCATAGTCAGGTCGGTCATCTATCAGCAGACTGCATTTAAGCGGAAGTGTGATCTTCTCCCCGATCTTTCCCTCGATTCCCAAATAATGTATCGCATCTTCAGACAGTGCGACCTCTCCCTCTGCATCAGGGAGACGCCCTTCTTTGACTTTGCCGATTTCCGGATAAGCCCTTAATGCATCTCCATAATATTCCCGCAGGAAGAGTCTCAAACTGCTGTTTTCCAGTTCTTTCACTCCTACCGTCATGAGGCTTCCCACATCTTTCAGCCGTGGATCCTCATGCAGTATGGCTCTCTGCTCTTTCGTCAACTGATGAAATGTAGCATATCGGTTACCGTTCAGCCCCGACGCCTGTTCAACGCGCATCGACTGTAAAATTCCGACAGACTGCCCTACAGCAGTGGTGGCAATGGTTGATAATATAACTGCCAGTAAGATCAATACAGAAGTCACTTTCTGCGCCTTTAATTCTTTCCATGCAAGAGATAAATATGATTTCATAATTTGTCACCTCATTTCTGTAACCAAGCCGTCCATAATCATGAACTGCCTGTCTGCCTTGCGCGCGATCCTGCTGTCATGAGTGATAATGACGAGTATCTTTCCCAGCTTCGCGCGAATACTCTCCAACATTTCCATAACCTCTCCACCGCTCTTGCTGTCCAGATTTCCCGTGGGTTCATCCGCAAAAATAATATCTGGCTTTGCAATGAGTGCTCTGGCAATAGCCACCCTCTGTTGCTGACCACCGGACAGTTCATGTGGCAAATGTGTCAGACGTTCACTGATTCCCAGCAGTTTCGCCAGTTCCTCCAAATATTTCTGATCCGGCTGTCTGCCGTCCAGAAGCATTGGCATGGCAATATTCTCCTGCGCCGTCAGAACAGGCAGCAGATTAAACTGCTGGAAAATAAATCCGATTCGCTGCCGACGAAAGACCGACAATTCCTTATCGCTCATCTTGTAGATATCTTTCCCGTCATAAGTGAGATTTCCCGATGTGGGATGATCCAATCC
>CAMWMS010000022.1 GCA_947175435.1 uncultured Lachnospiraceae bacterium
TGTTTATTAAATGGACAGTAAGGAACAATAAAAAAGCATTGCCATCCGTTATAGAGAACAATGCTCATATCATATTTCTATTTATTCGTTGTTAATGTGTTGCATCTCGGTTTTCTCTGTAATTTTATCCTTTTGTCTAACTATCACTAAATCATCATTTCATTCTTTATCTACTCTGCATACCATAAGTATCATCAGCCCTATAATTCATCCATTCCATCCTCAATACTTCTGAAACGCATCACTCATAGCATACACCGTATCATTCTCTCCCATCACAGACAAAATCACATTCCCCCTGCTCTCGATCAGCATAGTCTCCGCGCTGACACATACCCATTTATTCAGGTCAGCATTGTCTTTCAACTGCTGTTTGACCGTATCAACCTGATCCTCGTCCACCCGAAGCAGTACACACTGATACGCAACGGATGACATCCTGGGCATGGACACAACGCCTTCCGTATACTCAATCTCATCTGTTCCTAAAATAGATATTTCAATATCTTCTGTCAATTCGTAAGTCTCGAAGCTGGCCATGCCTGCCCTAAAGTCTTCCGATAGATCCGCATTCTCATAAAGCCCTGACATTATATCACCCAGATTTCCCTCTAGCTGATCTCCGCCTTCTTTCTTGCCCACGCAGGCGCTACAGACAAATATTATTGCAATACACAGTATAACTAATCTCATTTTCTTTGTCGTCTTCATATACACACCATCCTCGCTCTTTCTTTCATTCTTGAATAATATACCAATATAACCAGTATTTCCAAAGTCTCATAATTCATGATTCATTTTCATAACTATGTCTTGCTATCAGCCTGTAAGTTAACAACCTTAAGGTACAAACTTTATCCCTTACCCGCTCTGCTATCACCATATATTTTACTATTGCCACGAAACTCAGCCAAAGCCACACCCCTGAAACGCTCCCATACGCTCCTCAAACTGCACATAGAAATCCTGCTTAATATCATAAGGTTTCTGATAGAATACTTCCAACATTTTTACATTGATACTCTGCGTATATTCATCTGATTTTTGTTCCATAATCCGCGCCTGTATATCTTTTCGCAGATCATGCCAGTCGATCAGAAATTCCTCATATTGATGCAGCAGGCTTATTCCCAGCCACTTTTTAATTTTTATTTTCGTCCGATTCTGCACCTGGCAAGCATCTTCCAGTAAAAAATACCGCAACCCTTTTTCATCATAATTTCTACCCAGAGGAAATAATCTGCACAGCCCGGGTCTGTAGTCATGAATGCGGCATCTGCCATCCTGATTCAAAAACCCACAGGCATCTATACCGCTCTGCATCTTAAGTGACGGCAGAATAAGCCCGTCCTCCACATGCAGTTCAATCTTTTCCTGCATAAGCTGTGCAAAGTTCGCACCTGTCACTTTCTGTAGCTGAAAAATATCATATGGATCAAGCACGATCGACTGCCCCATGCCACGACAGCATTCACTGCATCCGTTGCACTCATTACAGCCCAATTTTACCAGATCATTGCTATTGTATAAAATCATATTCTTCACCATGTTATATATAACCTACCTGGCATATCCTAACTTTCCATGAAAAAAGTTAATAATACGCTGCCACGTCTCTCTCTGGAAAAACTGATAGTCAGCATGGTTGGCTCCTTCAATTGCAATCAGCTTCACTTCACAGCCGGCTTCTTCCAATTTATCATGCAGCAATTCTCCCTGCATAAACGGCACTGTCTCGTCTTTAGTCTCATGTATGATCATAAACGGAGGTGCATCCTTTGACACGTAAGCAACAGGGCATATCTTAATCGCCTCCTCCTTGTAAAGCATCACATTCTTACCAAGAAGCAATGATTCCATGAATGCTGCCGCTTCGGCCGCCGATTCATAGGGAAATGCCGAAACGTTATGTGTCAATATTATATCGCTTACTGTGCGCACGCACCAGATACCGTATCCCTGCTTTTACATCCGTCAGCTGCGCCGGATAGATTTCTTCATTGGTGGTACGATACTCCACGCTTGCAACTACGAATCCGTTCCGTGCCAGCTCCGACAGATATGCCAGATGCGCCGATCTGTCCATCATTCTCCATGCCCCATCACAGATCCACGTGATACAAGGATAGACTTGTAAATTATTGTATCAAAAACGGATTGGGTTGTAAATCTTCGCATTGTTTTCATATGGTAATCTTTATGTAATAAGGTTATGTTATAAAAATAAAATACCCCTTTTGCCAGAGCATTTTGTCGCCCTGACGAAAGGGATATTGTTTAGCTAAACAGCTATTTTTATTTATGGTGATATTACGGTATATGGCATGCGTGTCCGATTATGGATTACATCTCTTACACGGAACATACCCTGCAGCAATTACCTCATCTCTGGACATCGTTGTATCCTCCCTGTTCTTCGGTTTGATTGTATCTACGCTGCTACAGCCCGGCTTATGGAATTTCTGCGTATTCTTATTCAAGACATACGTAATTCCGACAGGCTGTGAGGGGGCAGTATCCTTCTGTGGCTCCTGCACTGCCGCCGCTGTATCATTCGACGTATTCTGCTTATCCGCTGCTGAATCGCCTGTCCCTTTAGCAGAATCATCTGCCTTCTGTGTTGTTGTCGTTTTATTCTTCGTTGATTGTGATGTTTCAGATGTGGTTGAATTTTGGGTTGGTTCTCCGGCTTTCCATGTCTCTGACGCCGGTACGTTAAAGGTAATCTTCTTGCCATCCGCTGTTGCAATAATCGTACCCTCTTCGTCGGTTCTGTATACCTTTACACCATTTTTCCTGAGCGTATTCAATGTCTCAGCGTGAGGATGCCCATAGGAATTGTCCTCACTGCAGCTTATTACCGCATAAGTCGGTTTCACAGCCTTGAAAAAATCTTTGGATGTAGAATATTTACTTCCGTGATGTCCTACTTTATATACATCCGCAGCAATACTGATTTTGTTATCCAGAATATCTTTCTCGGCATCCTCTCCTGCATCGCCAGTGAACAGGAATTTATTACTTCCGTTTTTAATGATCAGAGCGATGGACGCATCGTTCGGATTATCATATTTGTCATTAGGCGCAAGAATAGTAATGGACGCTGTTCCCAAAGTGTACTGTGAACCGACACCCGGCGTCGTATACTTGAGCCTCTTATCGTCCAATGCCTGTATCAGTTTTTGATAGGTTTTCGTATCTTTTTCATAATTGGATACAAACACCTTATCAATATCAAATTTCGTAATAATAACCGGTGCACCGCCGATATGGTCGGCATCAGGATGGGTGAGAATCAGGTAATCCAGTTTCTTGATCTTGCGCTTTTGAAGATAATTCTGGATGGCAGTTCCTTTTGTATCATCTCCCGCATCGATCAGCATGGCATGTTCTCCACAGGTGATCAAAGTCGAATCTCCCTGTCCCACATCAATGAAATGTACTTCCATTGTATCGGGATTCGCAGCATCTGCCGGTATGGAAGCAGATAATAATCCTCCTAATACAACCGCGGCGACCAGAAACAGATTTAACATTCGCTTATGTATTTTTTTCATATCGCTCTCTCCTATATTATTTTAATAGTTCAATTATACCAAAAAATCTGTCAAAATCCTATTACTTTTTATTAATAACACTCTAACCGCAGAATCACATACCCTACCGTAAAATGCTGACACCATACGTCAACAATATCTCCTGTTATGTTAAATACTTAACCGATTCCCTCCTGTCGTATCCCCATACAATTACGCATGTTACTACTATGCTAAATATAAAACCTGTTATCCTTACAATTTTTATATTTTTCTGTTTTTTCATATGTAAATAACCTCTTCACAAACATTGGTGCTAAACAAAAAAATCAAAAATGCAAGTATAACCAATCATGATAGACAAAGCACAATTTTTTTCCGCAATAAAACTCATATGTTATTTATTTTCTCGCTTTATGTACCACTAAAAACTGAACATAATTCTCCATTCTTAGCTTTTCCACTATTCAGTTTTTACCTCTGCAGATTTTTATTTAGTCATTTTCATAAGTAATCATTATCTCATATTTACAATTTCATAAATATCACTTCCGGATTTCTGTTCAAAATATTTTTTCAATTCCATATTTTTGTCCCACTTCGACTGTGGGTAACGCCCATATCTTTTCTTAACATCATTCATGCGTTCCTCCATGTCAACCACGCCTTCTGCAGAAGCCATGGAATCACAAAGCTGTATCAATCTATCATAATCATCAAATTCCATGTGTTGAAGAGCCTGTCTGATCTCCTCGGTCTGCTCCTCCGCAACATCAAAATTCCCAATATAATCTTCCAACTTTCCCTCATTAAAAGAATGCGACAGACATATTCCGGCTGCTTCATCATACTTAAGTTCAAGCATATACTTCCACCCGTCATACACATGCCCCAAATGTTTTACACCGAACTTCCTGCCGATATCATGTAAAAGTCCTAAAACATATGCCTTCTCCGGGTTCATTTCCATGCATCTTTCTGCAATCTTCTTCGCGCATTGCGCCACCACATGACTGTGATTCTCCCATGGCCCCGGATTACACTGCGCCGCTTCCTTCAGCAGCCTCTCTGCTTCCTGTATTTTCGGATACATAATTTTCCTCTTTTTTCTTAGATATAAACCGTTTATATGTAGTATATCACAATTCCCATTTATTGCATAAAAGATTCTTAGCGCCGGAATACATTTGTCTAATTATAGCGAATATTCTTATAACATCCGATATCATAACAATTGGTATTGCGATACTTAATATTGTAACTATTGTCATTATAACATGCGATATTTATTTGTCGTACCTATATAACAATTGATATTATAAATATCAATATCATAACACTCGCTTTTATTTTGCCCCATTGCATTATTCAAAAAAAGCACTGCAATTAAATAAAATCACAGTGCTTTTTATCTATACATCTTATTTATTTCTTATGGGAATAGCTCTATTAGAACTTCCCAGCCTTAGCAGCTTCCTCAATCGAAACCGCAACAGCAACCGTAGCGCCGACCATCGGGTTGTTACCCATACCGATCAGACCCATCATCTCAACATGCGCCGGAACAGAAGAAGAACCTGCAAACTGTGCGTCGGAGTGCATACGTCCTAATGTATCTGTGAAACCGTAAGATGCAGGACCAGCAGCCATGTTATCAGGATGCAGTGTACGTCCTGTACCACCACCGGAAGCAACAGAGAAGTACTTCTTGCCGGCTTCTGTTCTCTCTTTCTTATATGTACCTGCTACAGGATGCTGGAATCTTGTAGGGTTGGTAGAGTTACCTGTGATGGAAACGTCTACATTCTCTTTCCACATGATCGCAACACCTTCCGGAACAGAGTTAGCACCATAGCAGTTTACTTTGGAACGAAGCCCGTCAGAATAAGCGATTCTTTCAATCTCTTTTACTTCATTTGTATAAGGATCATACTCTGTCTCAACGAATGTGAATCCGTTAATTCTGGAGATAATCTTCGCTGCGTCTTTGCCAAGACCGTTCAGGATAACACGAAGGGGTTTCTGACGAACCTTGTTAGCCTTCTCAGCGATACCGATCGCACCTTCTGCTGCGGCAAAGGATTCATGACCTGCTAAGAATGCGAAGCAGTCTGTCTCCTCTTCCAGTAACATCTTGCCAAGATTACCGTGTCCGAGACCTACCTTACGGGTATCGGCAACAGAACCGGGGATACAGAATGCCTGAAGTCCTTCACCGATTGCTGCAGCAGCGTCAGCCGCCTTCTTGCAGTCCTTTTTGATTGCAATTGCAGCGCCTACCGTGTAAGCCCAGCATGCGTTCTCAAAACAGATCGGCTGGATTTTCTTTACCTGCTCATATACGTCTAAGCCGGCATCTTTTGTGATTTTCTCAGCTTCTTCGATAGAAGAAATACCATAACTGTTTAATACGGAATTGATCTTATCAATTCTTCTCTCATATGATTCAAATAAAGCCATCTTATCTTAATCCTCCTTCTATTCGCATCTGGGGTCAATAATCTTAACAGCATCATCAACGCGTCCGTACTGTCCACATGCTTTCTCATAAGCAGTATTCGGGTCATCACCCTTCTTGATGAAGTCTGTCATCTTACCGAGACTTACAAACTTATAACCGATGATCTCATCATTTGCATCCAGTGCAATACCTGTTACATAACCTTCAGCCATTTCAAGGTAACGAGGACCTTTCTTCAATGTACCGTACATCGTTCCGACCTGACTTCTTAAGCCTTTACCCAAATCCTCCAGACCTGCGCCTACCGGAAGACCTTCCTCAGAGAATGCAGACTGTGTACGACCGTATACGATCTGTAAGAACAGCTCTCTCATAGCCGTATTAATGGCATCACATACAAGGTCAGTATTGAGTGCCTCCATAACCGTTAAGCCCGGCAGAATCTCAGATGCCATAGCAGCGGAATGTGTCATACCGGAACATCCGATAGTCTCAACGAGAGCCTCCTGGATGATTCCCTCTTTTACATTCAGAGTCAGCTTACATGCACCCTGCTGGGGAGCACACCAGCCTACACCGTGTGTTAAACCGGAAATATCCTTTACTTCTTTCGCCTGAACCCATTTTGCTTCTTCCGGGATCGGCGCACAGCCATGATGAACGCCCTGTGCCACTGTACACATTTCTTCAACTTCTTTTGAATAAATCATGTGATAACTCCTTTCGATTATGTATAATTATTTCATAACAGGCCTGCTCGCCTGTCATAACCGCTAGTCCTATTTTCGCATATTACGAGTAAAAAATCCAGTCATTTCTATGAATTATATGCAGATTTTTACAAAACAATGCCAACTTGAATCTCAGAATCTGATCGCCGCTCTACGACAGTATCATTCTGTCATTGGCAAATTCTCCTCCGCTAACCTCTTCGAACTTCGACAAAAGATCGGACACATGAAGACTCTTCTTCTCCTCCCCACGCACATCGTAGATTATCCTGCCCTCATGCATCATAATCAGGCGGTTGCCGTGGATAATCGCATCTTTCATATTATGCGTAACCATCATTGCCGTCAAATGATTCTCCTCTATGATCTTATCGGACAATGCCAATACCTTCGCCGCCGTCTTCGGATCCAGTGCTGCCGTGTGCTCATCAAGAAGCAGCAGATTCGGTTTCTGCAAAGATGCCATAAGCAGGGTCACAGCCTGACGCTGTCCTCCGGAAAGAAGTCCAACCTTAGAGGTCAGTCGGTCTTCCAGTCCAAGATCTAAAGTCTTAAGCATCCCCATATACCGCTCTTTCTCTTCCTTAGTCACGCCCCACTTTAAGGTACGCCTTTTACCGCGTCTTGCAGCAAGAGCCATATTTTCCTCTATGGACATGGTCGCCGCCGTACCGGTCATCGGATCCTGAAAAACGCGTCCGAGGAATTTCGCCCTCTTATGCTCCGGCAGGGATGTTACATCCGTATCTCCGATGATGATGGAACCGCGGTCTACCGGCCACACACCGGCGATTGCGTTAAGCGCAGTAGATTTACCTGCACCATTACCGCCGATAATAGTCACGAAATCGCCGTCCTCAAGTTGCAGATTCAGTCCGTCCAACGCCGTCTTTTCGTTAATTGTTCCCGGATTGAAAGTCTTATGAATATCTCTTAATTCCAATGCATACGTCTTTGCTCCGTTACTCATTGCCTTGCCACCCCTTTCTTTCCGTATTTATTCTTCAGATAAGGGATCGACAGGAAGATTGCCACGACGATCGCCGAGAACAATTTCATATCATCCGAAGGCATCTTCAGCCACAGTACAAATGCAATTACAATATAGTACAGCACAGCTCCCAGTATGACGGAAATCATCGTAAAGGCAAAAGCCGATTTTCTTCTCACACAGAACTTGCCGAAGAGTACTTCTCCGATAATCACGGCAGCAAGACCGATGACGATGGCTCCGCGCCCCATATTGACATCGGCAGCCCCCTGGTACTGCGCATACAGACCTCCGCACAAGCCTACCAGACCATTGGAGATCATGAGGGCCAGAACGGTATGAAAGTTTGTATTGATTCCCTGTGCCTTCGCCATGCTCATATTACATCCTGTAGCGCGTATCGCCTGCCCCTGCTCTGTTCCGAAGTAACAGTACATGATCATAACCAGAATAAGACAGCCCAAGGTTACTCCGCCGTAGAATTTAAATTTCGTAAGCGCATCTCCCGATATATAACGAAGGGAAACCACCAGCTTATACTGATCTACATTGATCGCCTGGTTGGATTTACCCATAATATTCAAATTAATGGAATACAGTGATATCTGCGTCAGAATACTGGACAAAATACCTGGGATACCAAGACCCGTATGCAGTAATCCCGTGATCATACCCGCAAGCATACCTACTGCAAAAGACACGATCAATGACACCCACGGATTTACTCCCGCACGAATCAGCATAACTGCCACCGCACCACCTGTCGCCAGCGTTCCGTCCACCGTAAGATCCGGAAAATCGAGAAGTCTGAAAGTAATATAGACACCCAGTGCCATAATACCCCAGATCAGTCCCTGTGCACATGCCCCCGGCATCGCCCTAAGCAGTGCCAAGGGATTAAGTGATAGTAAAATCATTTTGTAACCTCCGTAAAAAATCCGACCGGACAGTCCGTATTTCATATGTAACAACTGCCCGATCACTGTTCTGCTCTATATAAGGATAAGGGGATGGCAATTGTGTCATCCCCACCCACATCATTATAATAGCCGAAATTATTCAGCAGAGATCGCCTCGTAATCGTCAGGGATCGTAATGCCTAATTGTTCGCAGATAGAAGCGTTATACTTCTTCGTAACCTGCGGTGCATATTTTACATCCATTGTAGTAATATCCGCGCCGTTTACCAGAATGTCATAAGCCATCTCTCCTGCCGTATAACCGATATCATAGTAGCTGATTGATAAAGTTGCTACACCGCAGCCCGAACAGATACCTTCTTCGCCCGCAATGATCGGTACACCTGCGGGAAGCGCCACATTGCTGACTACTTCAGTTGCAGCTGCCAGCGTATTATCAGTCGGGATATACAGAACATCACATGACTCGCATGCGCTGGTAACTACAGACTGGATTTCATTGGAATCAGCTGCCGTATACTCCTCGTATGCAATCCCGTCTGCCTCCAGACATCCTTTGACCACATCTGCCTGATACTTGGAATTTGCTTCCGCAGAACAATATAAAATGCCCACCTTCTGTACATCAGGGAACAGCTCTACCAGCATCTTCTCCTGTTCCTCAAGCGGAGCAAGGTCTGATGTTCCGGATACATTCGTGCCGGTTGCACCGGTCCAGTCAGCAATGTCAAGCGCCGTTGCATAATCCGTGATGGATGTGCCGAGAATCGGAATCGTGTTGGTCGCCGCCGCTGCAGCCTGTAACGGCGATGTAGCATTGGCAAGAATCAAATCTACGTCGTCTGTAACAAACTGTGTACAGATCGTTGCGCAGTTTGTCTGCTCGCCCTGTGCATTCTGAAAACTGATATTTACATTTCCCTCACCTAAGAGATCTGTCAGCGCCTGCTCAAATCCACGTGTCGCCTCATCGAGAGCCGGATGCTCTAATAACTGACAGATACCGATATTATATACTTTATCTGCCGCAGGAGCTTCTGCTCCGTCATCCACTGCCGTATCTTCTGCTACGTCCTGTGTCTCACCGTCGTCCATGGCTGTCGTACTGTCATCTGTGGATGCCGCATTGTCTGCCGCCGTATTACCGCCGTCAGAGCCACATCCGGAAAGCATGGTGGCTGAAATAGCCGTTGCCATAAGTAATGCTAATGTTTTCTTTTTCATAATTATCCTCCTGAATTAGTACTCATGCACTTTAAAGTGCTAAAGTGCACTGCTTCCTAAGAAAATATACACGAAAAAGTCGCATTCGTCAACCTAGCCCATGAAATATTCTGAAATATCAATGCTGTTTAAAAGTACAAGCCCATTCTCTTCTTTGCATTCAAGCCAGCTCGCGCTGCACCTGCTCCAACACCTCAGAGAATAGTTAAAGAGTTCTTCCGTACATCTGCAGTGGGGATCGTCCTTTTTTAAACGTTTGGCAATACAGTTTTCGCACGGAGTATCTCTATGCTGTAACGCCTTATAACATATATCGCCGATCTTAACTTCCGGAGAAGCCATCAACACTTTTTTGTTGATAAAGCTGAGCTCATATGTATCCGGATTTACAATATATACAAAGCTGTCCATATTGTCAAAAATAGCAATCTGCGTAGCGAAATCCTGAAGACGGTCCATAAAACCGATCTGCAAGATATGTGCCTCCAGAATACGCATCAGTGACCGGAGCTCTTCCATCTCACTTTTTTTGAATTCAAGCTGTACATCCTCGTGGTTTTCGAAGATAATTGCCCCTTGAAAATCTCCGTGGGATGTGATCGGATAGTAGAACATGCTCTTAATACCTTCCGCCTGAAAATAATCGTGCATCTCCTCTGCGGTCAAATCATAGTCGTGAATAATCGTCGCTTTTCCGAAAATTTCATACAGAATCTCACTGACCACTCTATTCAGCTCATAGTGCTCCTTTGTCTCGCGGCCGATCTCATAACCTGTAGCGGCAAACTGCACGGTCGCCGATATAGGAAGGCCCTCACTACCGCACACATATCCTCTGTGAAAATGGTACTTCGATGTGATCAATTCAATGGCCGACTTAAGCGCCGACTCCATCACTTTATCCTCAAACAGAACCTGCATCACCATATCTTCGATGTCATGGTTCAGCTCCATACCTTTCTCCGGATTATACGCCGTATTCTTCCTGGTCGCATGATATGCCATAGTCGTAGCAGCATCATAGATACGATATCCGCATTTACCATTTGCTTTCGCCGTATATACGGCCTTATCCGCTTTCTTAAAAAGTTCTTCATAATCATTGCCGTGATACGGGGAAATCGCCACGCCCACACTGCAGGTCACCTGAAGCAATTGTTCCTCATACTCAAAAGAGAAATTAACGCTCTTCACAACCTGATCTGCCAGAATATCGGCATTGGAAATGCTGTCTATGTTTTTAACATATACCACAAACTCATCACCGCCGATACGACCGACAATATCTCCACCCTTGAAGATATCACTCAGTGCATTGGCCGTGTCCACAATCACCTGATCTCCCTGCGCATGTCCCATAATGTCATTGATTTCTTTAAAATTATCCAGATCAATGATCATCAAAGCATTCAGCATACCGTTATCCTTATTCTCGTGAAGCGAATTCTGGATCAACTCCATCGTGGCCCCCTGATTATATAACCCTGTCAGTGCATCCTTCTCGGCGCGCAGGAGCAGTTCCAACTCTTTCAGCTTCTTCTCATGAATATTGATCAAACGCCCTACAACCCTTGTCACATAACCCTCAGGTCCCAACAAAGAAGTAAGATTTGCCTGATACCATGTATAGTCATCGTCAAAACGCCTGGTTCGATATTCAACCGTTTCATGCTTAGGCGATGTCAACAGACCTCTAAAGATCGACCTATAATACGGCATATCCTCTTCATGGATCGTAGAATCAGCAAAATGCTCCATCCATCTATTCTGGATCTGCTCTCCCGCTAAGTCATATTCACTGGATGACTTAAACACCATAACATCCGTCTTGGCATTATAGTCTATGATCTGCTCTCCCTCCGCCTCTGAAAGAATATGTAATCTTTCCGCCTGCCGATGCAGCTCTAACTCGATATTTTTACGTTCTGTAATATCCTGGATAATCGTCAAAATCGTATACTTGTTATCTTTTCTGGAATATAAATTTCCCCTGACATGCAGCCAGCGCAGCCCGCCGCTTCCTGTTACCGTACGAAACTCCACATCTACGGCACCGTCATCCTTGAGCACATCCACAATCCCCTGTTTGTAGATCCGCAGATCCTCCGGAATAATGTTCATCTCGACCTTCTTCATGAGCTTCATGCCTTGAATTCTCGAATATCCAAGCATACGAAACATGCCCTCATTGATGAATAAAGGCGTCATTGTCTCATTCCCGCCGTCATACTCAAAGAAACATATGCCCGCGATCACGTTGTCAATCATTGATCCGAAATTTTCCATGCTTAAATCTGTAGCCATCCCTTTATCCCCGCATACTTAATCGTAATTACAGCTTAATATTTCTCCGCAATCTCACCCTGACGCTTATAAATACTGCAAGCCGGTATAAATCCCCTCACCATAGAAGTCGGATAGATATTCGCCTGTCTTCCTATAACAGTTCCCGGGTTCAACACCGAGTTGCATCCCACTTCCACATTGTCACCGAGCATTGCGCCGAATTTCTTAAGTCCCGTCTCCAGAGACTCATCGCCTGCCCGCACTACCACTAAAGTTTTATCACTCTTCACATTGGATGTGATGGAACCCGCCCCCATATGTGCCTTGTATCCTAATATACTGTCTCCCACGTAATTATAATGAGGCACCTGAACCTTATTGAACAGGATCACATTCTTAAGCTCGGTAGAATTACCTACTACCGCTCCTTTACCGACAATGGCGTTGCCTCTGATAAATGCGCAATGCCTTACTTCCGCTTCCTCATCAATGATCGCCGGTCCGTTGATACAGGCACTCGGATAGACCTTAGCATTTCTGGCTATCCATACGTTATCCCCCTTCTTTTCATAAAGCTCTTCCGGGAGCGTATTTCCCAGTGCAATAATGAAATCACCGATTTTGGAAAGCACTTCCCACGGATAGGTTACTCCCTGAAAAATCTCTCCCGCAATCGTCTCCCCCAGCGTATAGAGTTCCCCGATTTCAGTATCATGTAAACATGACATCTTCCTCACCTGCCTTCTGTCAGTCTTTTATATCCCACTGTTTTATTACACAGCACTCTTTGTATTGTTGCATTACGTCCGTTTATTATAAAACTGTTCCACATACCGGAATCTGTTATAAAGTAATGACTGATTGTTCATCTGCTTCACGGTGTTGGTTCTTCTCGTGACAAAATCATCCAATTTTACCATATATTCATTTTCCGTGATCTCTCCGTCAGCCACCAGTGTCAGCCCCTTTTCCCAGCTTGCAGTCAATCTCGGATCGAGAAGTGGTTTGATAGCTCCTGCCACCACTTCATAAATCATCTCGCCCAACTGCGTCGGCGTAATGATCTGGGTCTTTTTATTTAACGCCAGATACTTGATATTCACCAGTTTTTTGAGAATCTCGGCTCTTGTGGCCGAGGTGCCTATCCCGCTTCCCTTAATCTGTGCACGCAGTTCTTCATCCTCTATAAATTGTCCTGCATTCTCCATCGTCAGGATCATCGTACCTGAATTATAACGTTTGGGCGGAGAAGTCTCCCCCTCCTTCTTATCCAGGCCGATCAGCTCTAATTCTCTGCCCTTCTTTAATGTATTCAGAATTTCCAAAAAAGAATCATCACAGGAAGCTTCCTGCTCTTCTTCCTTCTTCTCCCCATTATCATCCCCATCCGACTTCTTTCCGGCGAAAGAAGTCCGGCTTACCGCTAAATATCCCTCCTGCGCCAGCACTTTAAAACCAGTGGAAAAGAATTCTCCCTTCATCATAACACCCAGCGTAACTTTCTGGTAGATCGCCGCCGGATAAAAAATACTTAAGAAGCGTCTGACGATGATCTCATACACCTTCGCCGATGTAGGGTGCAGTCCGCTTAATGCGCCAATTCCCTGTCCCGTAGGAATGATCGCGTAATGATCCGTGATCTGCTTATCATTAACATATCTTGTCTTCGCGACAGATTTATAACTGCCGACGTTTAATATTTCCGCCGCATAGGACGCTGCGATTTCATAATTTCTCAAACCGCTGATATTCTTATGTATCTCCTTTGCCACCGCCCTCGACAGCATCTTTTCATAAAGTTCCTGCGCAATCCGCAGCGTCTCATCGGGACTGATCTTGAAAAGCTTGGAACTGTCATTCTGCAGCTCCGCCAGATTATACAAAAGCGGCGGGTTCTTGGTCTCTTTTTTCTTCTCTACCTTCTCTACTACAGGCATGGCCGCTGGAGCTTCCTCCAGATATTGTATGAAAGCATCGGCTTCCTTTTCTTCCAAAAAACCATTGTCCTTATAGAGCTGGGGCGACTGATAATATTTGGAGCCTTCTATCGCTTTCCATTCACAACTGCACTCCCGTCCTTCTATGGATACACGGGATAGGATTCTGTAAAAAGGGATCTTCACAAACTCTCTGATCTCTCTCTCTCTGTTGACCACCATGCCAAGCACGCAGGTCATCACACGCCCCACGGACACCACTGCCCTGTCCGCCTTCAGATACGATTTAATCGGATTACTGTATTTCAAAGTCAGCACACGGGAAAAATTAATTCCCATAAGATAATCTTCCTTGGCACGCAGATAGGCTGCGTTCGACAGATTATCATATGCCGACAGATCTTTGGCTTCCCTGATTCCGCGCAGAATCTCCTCTTCTGTCTGGGAATCGATCCAGACTCGTTTCCTTGATTTTCCCTGCACATGCGCCTGCTGTTCTACCAGACGGTATATATATTCTCCCTCTCGTCCCGAGTCGGTGCAGACATAGATCGTCTCCACATCCTCACGGTTCAGAAGCCCGCTCACGATCTGGAACTGCTTCTTCACACTCTCGATCACCTCATATTTAAACTCTTCCGGAATAAAAGGGATCGTGTCAAGCGACCAGCGTTTATATTTCTCATCATATGCTTCTGGATAACTCATCGTCACAAGATGCCCTACACACCATGTTACAACCGCCTCTTCGGATTCCATATAACCGTCACGGTTTTTCATATTATATTTTAATGCTTTGGCAAATTCCTTTGCCACACTGGGTTTCTCCGCTATATAAATATTTTTTCCCATATACCAGGTTGTGTCCTTTACAGGCTTAGAATAACTTCATGTTTTTATCACAAATCCGAAATCTGCACAAGTTTCAGATTCGGCTTGACCTTTGCTTCCAGATTCAGCTTCTCGTCAAATCGAAACGCCGTATACATATATACATAATCCGCATTGATTTTTGCCTTCTTCGCATATCCCAGAAGTTCCTCATAATCTTCATAGGTCATCGGTCTCTCCCAGTTACACAACCCAATCAGAGTCCGACCATCCTCATCACGCGCTATAATATCCAGCTCGCCCGCCTTACCAATCCACTCACCTACGATATCGAAATCAATCGGAAGTTTATGTCTGTTGTTCATCTTCGTCAAATGTTGTCTGCACACCTTTTTAAAATATCCCGTCACATACCGCCTGAAATCCGGCATAATATAGCGGTTATAGAATTCTCCCACCGACAGCGTCTGCAGATCACTCAGATAGGGATACATATACGTATAATAAAACTCAACGAATGGATGGCTGATCCTATAGATTCCTTTCTGTACATTCTCCCGGCCTTCCGTATCATAGGAGAAGACTTTCTCAACCAGCTCCAATTCTATAAGATTCTTGAGATATACACTGATTTTAGCGCGGGAAAACTCCGTATGCAGATACAAATTGTTCAGCTTATGGCTGCCCGCCGCGATAGAAGCCATGATCGTATTATACACTCCCGGCTCCCGCAGTTGATCCGTCAGCATACGTTCCCCTTCCTCAAACAGAAAACTGTCCGAGTCCAGGATATTGCGACAAATATTCTGCTGTATTGTCAGTCTGTCATCAAACTGATTCCATAGCCCCGGGAATCCTCCCAGAATAGCATATGCCTCAACACATTCCTCAATACGAAAATTCGGAAATTTCTGAATAATATCCTCAAACAACAATTCCCGTATTTTTAGGAAGCCTGACAACTCATAGGCAGCTTCCCCGATCCGGGTAATCATACTGTTCTCGATCCAGCCGATAGACGAACTGCATAAAACAACCATCATTTCATCCCGGTTCCACTGGCTGTGCACAAAGGATACCAATTCTTTCATAAACCGGTCGCTTGCCCTGACAATATTCTGAAACTCATCTATGACTAAAACCTTCTTACCATTGCTGCGACGGGTTATCTTAGCGAAAATATCATGGAAAGACATAAACTGCTCTGTCTCATATCCGTCACGCTGAAGCTGCCTGCACCACTGGTAGCTCTGCTCCCTCTCGGAACACGCTCTGGCAAGATAATAATATCCAGGTTTGTCTTTCATAAACTCTCTGACAAGGGCTGTCTTGCCGATATGCTTCTGCCCATATACGACCAGAATCTGGCTGCCGTCTCTGTCATAATAACTATTCAGATACTTTAATTCGGATGTTCTGCCAAATAACATAGGTCTCCTCGCATACTATGCAGTCATATCAGCCAACAGATTTTCTATCTTATCTGACGGCATCGGTTTACCCAGAAAATATCCCTGGATATTGTCGCAGTCAATCTCATTTAAATAGCGATACTGCTCTTCCGTTTCAACGCCCTCGGCAATCGTCTCAAATCCTAATTTTTTGACCATATAGATGATCGATTCCGTGATGATCCGCGTATTCTCATCCGTAATCACAGTATCAATAAACGATTTATCAATCTTAAGCGTATCAATGGGTAGTCCCTTCAAATATGACAAAGATGAATACCCTGTACCAAAATCATCCAGAGAAATCTTGATACCGATATCCCGTAACGTAACCAGCTTCTCTGTAATGTCGGTAAAATCATCAATTAAAATAGACTCCGTGATCTCCAGTTCGATCTCAGAAGGCTCGATATCATATTTCTCCATGAGCCGGAGCACTTTATCAATGAAATCTGGCTGCCTGTACTGAATTGCCGAGACATTGAGAGACATGATCATCGGATAATGATATTTTCTTTTCCATCCCGCAAAAACACGCAGACTCTCCTCTATCACCCATGTACCGATAGGTACGATCGCACCGTTCTTCTCCGCAATCGGAATAAACACTGCCGGACTGATCATCTTGCCATTATCGTCCCGCCAGCGGATCAATGCTTCCACACCCCGCAGCACCTTGTCCGTCGTGTGAAACTGCGGCTGGTAATACATGGTAAAATTCTGCTCGAAAACAGCATCCTTAAGCTTATTTTCAATTTTTACTTTTTTGAGAAAATCATTCAGAATTGTGCCGTCATAATACAGTATCTTATCCTTACCTATGCTTTTAGCTTTAAACATGACGATCTCTGCGCAGTTAATCAGTTCCAGCGTCTTAGTTGCCGCTTCGGGATACTCCGCAACCCCCACACTGAGCGTAAGAAATATTTCCTGTCCTTCGGACAATTTAAATGGTTTCTTAAGCCGCTCTCTGATCGTTCTATAGATCGTCTCCACGCTTCTCGCCCCACATGGGCTATAGATACCAATACAAAAGATATCGCTGTTGAAATGGGAAATGATGACATTATCCCCTATCAGATCCGACAGAAACTGCCCAAATAGCTGCACAAGCTCATCACCGCTGATAATACCCATACCGTCATTGATCCTGCGAAAATCATCGAAATCCATGAACATGACCGCCACCGTCTCGTTCTCTTCTTCCGCACGCCTGACATACTCTCCCAACAGCCTTACAAAATAATTACGGTTATACAGCCCTGTCAGCATATCATAATAAGCCATATAAGTCAGCTCATCATTCTGGGAATTAAACTTTGTCACGTCCTTAAAACGGATAACTTTATCCGTCGGATTGTCCATTGTATCATAGACGACATTGACTTCCACTTCAATGCAGAGGCGTCTGTCCTTAAGCTTTACTTCAATGGCCTGACTCTTCAGCTTCTGCTCATCAATAAACAGTACTTCTTTCAGGGGAATGACATACTTATCCTCAACGCAGTCATACAGTCTGCCCAGATCATGTATATCAGTAACCGTAAAATCAAAGAAATGATCCCAGTTTGCAATCGTCCGAAGCTGCTGTTCCTCATAATTGTAATATAGGAATGCGCTGTTTGAAGTCTCGCAAATCAATCGAAGCATTTTCCCTTCTCTTGCCAGCTTCTCGTTCATCGCATTTAACAGATCAACTTGATACTTTAATTCTTCCATAATGCTATACCCTTATATCCCGCCGCATTCCCCAATACGGCGGGCGCCCCTCAATCATATTTATTATTTGATAAACAATCCCTCTCACAACTTATTTTGCACTGATATATCCCTTGGCCTTCAATGTCTCGGCACACAGAACCGCTCCGCCTGCCGCACCACGTACCGTATTATGGGAAAGTCCCACAAATTTCCAATCATATACACTGTCCTGTCTGATCCGCCCCACGCTGATCCCCATACCGTTCTCAAAGTCTACATCCAGTTTAACCTGCGGGCGATTATCCTCCTCCATCACCTGGATAAACTGCTTCGGTGCGCTGGGCAGCTCCAGTTCCTGTGGAATTCCTTTAAAATTCACGAGTTTTTCCACAAGCTGCTCCTTCGTTGGCTGCTTTCTGAATTTCACAAATACCGCCGCGGTATGACCGTTCAGAACCGGAACACGGATACACTGACAGGTAATCACCGGGCTAACTGCCGGAACGATCTCTCCATTCTCCACTTTACCCCATATTCTAAGCGGCTCTTTCTCACTCTTTTCCTCCTCACCGCCAATATATGGGATTACGTTTTCAACCATCTCCGGCCAATCCTTAAAGGTTTTGCCCGCACCTGAAATTGCCTGATAAGTCGTAGCAACTACTTCATATGGTTCAAACTCCTGCCATGCGGTGAGCACCGGTGCATAACTCTGGATGGAACAGTTCGGCTTCACTGCAATGAAACCTCTTGTCGTACCCAAACGTTTCTTCTGTGCCTCAATTACCTCGAAATGTTCCGGATTAATCTCCGGAATAACCATCGGAACATCCGGCGTCCAGCGATGTGCGCTGTTATTAGACACTACCGGTGTCTCCGCTTTTGCATATTCTTCCTCGATTTTCTTAATCTCATCCTTGGTCATATCTACCGCGGAAAATACAAAATCCACTTCCGCCGCTACTTCCGCTACTTCGTTTACATTTTTCACAACAATATTTTTTACCGCCTCCGGCATGGGTGTCGTCATTTTCCACCTGTCACCTACCGCCTCGGCATATGTCTTACCCGCAGAACGGGGACTTGCTGCAATAGTCGTAACCTCAAACCACGGGTGATTCTCGAGCAGTGCGATAAACCTCTGCCCTACCATACCTGTTCCGCCTAAAATTCCTACCTTTAATCTCTCGCTCATAATATATATACTCCTCCTTTGATTATACTGTATCCGCAATCCAATCCCTATTACTTAGGAATATTAATCTCATCTTCCTCGTGCCAGTCCTTTGCGAGATACTCTTTCGCCGTGTCGATCACCACACCCATCACCGCCGGTCCGGGTGCTCCCACGGTAAGCCGCTTCTCCACACATGTCTTTAAACTGATAGCTTCATAGATATCCTCCTCAAAAACAGGACTGATCGTTTTCAGTTCGTCAATCGTCAGATCCTCAATACTACACTGTTTATCAATACAGTATAGCACAAGCTTTCCAATAATGCCATGGGCATCTCTGAACGGGACACCGTGCCCCACAAGATAATCCGCCGCATCTGTCGCGTTTGCAAAACCTTTCATCGCACTCTTCTCCATCCGGTCCTTCCGGAACTTCATCGTGCGCAGCATCCCTTCAAACAGTGCCAAGCATCCCTTCACCGTATCTATGGCATCAAAAGTCAATTCCTTATCTTCCTGCATGTCTTTATTATAAGCAAGTGGAAGCCCTTTCATCGTAGTGAGAATCGAAATCAGTGCACCGTAAACCCGACCGGTCTTTCCCCGCACCAGTTCGGCAATATCCGGATTCTTCTTCTGCGGCATAATGCTGCTTCCCGTAGAATACGCATCGTCGATCTCAACGAAACGATATTCGTCCGAATTCCAGAGAATAATTTCTTCACAAAACCGGCTCAGGTGCATCATAATCGTTGCCAGCGCCGATAAAAATTCTATCACATAATCCCGATCCGATACGGAATCCATGCTGTTGAGGGTAGGCCCCTCAAAGCCCAGAACCGATGCCGTATAGTTTCTGTCTAGCGGATATGTTGTCCCCGCCAGCGCACCAGCGCCGAGCGGACAATAATTCATACGATGGTAAATATCCTTAAGCCGCGATCTGTCCCTCTTAAACATCTCAAAATAGGCGCCTAGATGGTGCGCCAGCGTTACCGGCTGTGCCTTCTGTAAATGGGTAAATCCCGGCATATAAGTCTCCCTATTATCTTCCATGATGTGTAACAGCGTGCAGAGCAGTTCTTTGAGCAGTTCATCCGTATGGAGCACTTCTGCCCTCGTATACAGCCGCATGTCCAGCGCAACCTGATCATTCCGGCTTCTGCCTGTATGCAGTTTCTTACCTGCTTCGCCGATTCTCTCGATCAGCTTCGCCTCCACGAAACTGTGAATATCCTCATACTCCTCTGTTATCTCAAGCCTGCCCGCTTCCACATCCCTGCGGATTCCGGTAAGCCCTTTTAAAATGGCATCCTTCTCATCCTTCGTCAGAATACCCTGTTTCGCCAGCATGATCACATGAGCGATACTTCCCTCAATATCCTGTCCAAAGAATTTCCGGTCAAAAGAAATCGATGCGTTAAAATTATATACAAGTTTGTCCGTTTCCTTCGTAAAACGTCCGCCCCACAGCTGTGCCATGCGATAGTCCTCCACTTTATTAAATGCAAATTTAATGATAACACAAAAAACTTTCCATTTCAATCAAAATACTTTTCTTTTGGGTTAAAAACACATATTTTCTTATTATTCATAGAATATCGTATAACGATAAGGAGTTGTTATTCTATGCAGCCAATATTATCATTACAGGATATCTCCTATGCATATCACAATCTGAAAGGAGAAACGCCTGCTCTATCGGATATTTCTTTTGATGTATCTCAGGGAGAATTTCTGGCGATCGTAGGTCCCAGTGGTTGTGGTAAATCCACGCTTCTGTCCATCATAGCCGGTCTGCTGTCTCCGGAAGAAGGCACCGTATATTACAGAGGTAAATGTGTCTCGGACTGCGGTTCGAATGATACCGTGAAGATCGGCTATATGCTGCAGCGAGATCATCTGTTCGAGTGGCGCACTATCTACCAGAATGTTATCCTCGGTCTGGAACTTAATCATACACTGACACCGGAAAACCGTGATTATGTTCTGAAACTATTAAGGGACTATGATCTCTATGCTTTTAAAGATAAAAAACCTTCCGAACTTTCCGGAGGAATGCGGCAGCGTGCCGCCCTGATCCGCACTATGGCGATCCATCCCGATCTGCTTTTGCTGGATGAACCATTCAGTGCACTGGATTCCCAGACAAGGCTGAATGTCTCCGCTGATATTGCCCAGATCATCCGGCAGACAAACAAAACCGCAATTCTCATTACCCATGATCTGTCTGAGGCAGTCACGCTGGCGGACCGCGTTCTTGTCCTATCCAGAAGGCCCGCCTGTATTAAATGCGAAATGCCGATCTGCTTTGACATCGACCGGCATGATCCTATGGCAATCAGGAATACCGCGGAATATCAGCTCTATTTCAATCATTTGTGGGAGGTGTTGACGAATGAACAATCTTCTCTCCGGCCGTCCTGACAGTATATCCGCCAATCAGTATCTGTTCCTAAAAGCGCACAGGCGCCACCATCATCAGGTAGGCTTTGCCAGATTTCTTCTGATTGCCGCATTCTTAAGTCTGTGGGAACTGGCCGCAAACCGGCAATGGATTGATGTTTTCTTCTTTAGCAGCCCCAGCGGTATCGTGACTTATCTGTATCAGATGTTTCTGGATCACTCCTTTTTTACCCATACGGGAATTACATTATTAGAAACTATCGCAAGTTTCCTGTTAGTCACGCTGCTCAGTCTGCTTGCCGCAACGCTTCTATGGTATGTGAACAGTCTTGCTGAAGTTTTAGAACCTTATCTGGTAATCCTCAATTCCCTACCGAAATCAGCGCTGGCTCCGCTTTTGATTGTCTGGCTCGGCACTGGAACAAACACCATCATCGTCGCCGGAATCTCTGTTGCCGTATTCGGTTCCGTTATAAGTCTCTACACGGGATTCGGTCAGGCAGATCCTGAAATGCTCAAACTGATCTATACGCTGGGCGGTACCAGGCGGGATGCACTCTTTAAGGTTATCCTTCCCTCCTCCGTTCCGCTTATCTTAAGCAATATGAAGGTCAACATCGGACTTTCCCTCGTCGGTGTGATCATCGGAGAATTTCTTGCCGCAAGGCGCGGGCTCGGTTATTTGATCATTTACGGTTCTCAGGTATTCCAACTTAATATGGTGATTACTTCAATCATCATTCTCTGCGCCATTGCCATGGCATTCTATAAGCTGATCCAGAGTCTGGAACATCATTATCGCAAGAAATATTAAGTTAAAAGAAGAGCAGGCGTACATACCCTGCTCTTCTTCAATCCGTCCATAAGACGGTTTCACCTTTTTCTAAAGATTCCTGCACTAAAATGATCCTCTGATTGTCCGATCCCCTGAACTTAAGACTGATATCCTTCCTTACCAAAATAAACTCACCATCCACAAGTACATCTATGTAGGACAGGAATTCCCTCATATCCGCCCATTGTGTACAAAATTTATCCAAAATATCTTCCTCAAAACGATACCCTGTATAGCACCAGATATCCTTCCCGGGATATTTCTCCTTCACCGTTCTAACAAACGGCAAAAGTTCTTTCCAATTCGCGTACTCAAGGGGCTCACCACCAAGCAGCGTAAGTCCGGCAATATACTCCGGCGCCAGATATGAGAGAATCTGTTCTCTGACAGTTTCCTCAAAGAGATGTCCGTACTTAAAGTCCCATGTCATCTCATTAAAGCAGCCTTCACAATGATGTGTGCACCCGCTCACAAAGAGCGTTACCCGGACTCCGGTCCCGTTGGCGATATCACAGTTTTTGATCTCCGAATAATACATATGTGTCTCCCAATTAGAGATGCAGCACCCGCTCCTTAATCTCCTGTGTGCGCCCTTGATTCCAGAACTGCGTACCGATGTAGCCGCAGGTACGTCTCGCGACATTCATCTTATCCTGATCCGTATTACCGCAGTTAGGGCACCTCCAAATCAGCTTGCCGTCCGTATCCGCAACGATCTCGATCTCTCCATGATAATCACACGCCTGACAATAATCACTCTTTGTGTTCAACTCCGCATACATAATATTCTCGTAAATGTACTGCATGACGGAAAGCACTGCCTCCAGATTATTTTCCATATTCGGCACTTCCACATAGCTGATTGCACCGCCCGGCGACAGTTCCTGAAACTGTGATTCAAATTTCAGTTTATCAAATGCATTAATTTCTTCCGTCACATGCACGTGATAACTGTTGGTGATGTAATTCTTATCCGTCACCCCCTCAATCACACCAAACCGCTTCTGCAGACATTTAGCGAATTTATAGGTGGTGGATTCTAACGGTGTACCATAGAGACTGAAATCTATATTTGTCTCCTCCCGCCACTCCTTGCAGGCATTATTAAGATACTGCATGACTTTTAACGCAAAGGGAGTACTCTCCGGATCCGTATGGCTCTTACCCGTCATGTATCTGGTACACTCGCACAGTCCCGCATAACCAAGCGATATGGTAGAATAACCGCCATATAGCAGTTTGTCGATCTTTTCCCCCTTCTTAAGCCGCGCCAGCGCCCCGTTCTGCCACAGAATCGGCGCCACATCGGAAGGTGTCCCTTTCAACCTGTTATGCCGGCACATAAGCGCTCTTCTGCACATATCCAAACGCTCGTCCATGATCTCCCAGAATCTCTTCATATCTTTGCCGGAGGAACATGCCACGTCCACCAGATTTAAGGTGACGACACCCTGATTGAATCTGCCATAGAACTTCGGCTTATCCTCCTCATCGTGATACACCGTAAGGAAAGAACGGCATCCCATACAGGTATAACAATTACCGTCTTTTAGCTTTTTCATGATCTTTTCGGATATATAATCCGGCACCATACGCTTCGCCGTGCACTGTGCCGCCAGCTTCGTCAGATACCAGTACTTGCTGTCCTCATGAATATTATCTTCCTCTAGCACATAGATCAGTTTCGGAAACGCCGGTGTGATATAGACGCCTTTTTCATTCTTGACGCCTTGAATGCGCTGATGAAGCATTTCTTCGATGATCATCACAAGATCATCCCGAAGCTGTCCTTCCGGCACCTCGTTAATATACATAAACACTGTGATAAAAGGTGCCTGTCCGTTCGTCGTCATCAGGGTAATAACCTGATACTGTATAATCTGGACACCACGCTTAATCTCATCCTTCACACGGCGTTCCGCAATCTGGTTGACCTGTTCATCACTCGCCTCCAGGCCGCTCTCTGTAAGTTCTCTTCTGATTTCCTTGCGGAATTTCTCACGACTCACCTGTACAAATGGTGCCAGATGAGACAGCGATATACTCTGCCCGCCATATTGACAGCTCGCGATCTGCGCGATACTCTGTGTAGCAACGTTACATGCCGTAGCGAAACTCTTGGGTCTGTCAATCATGGTTTCGCTGACCACAGTGCCGTTTTGCAGCATATCTTCCAGATTAACCAGACAGCAGTTGTGCATATGCTGGGCAAAATAATCCGCATCATGAAAATGCAGGATTCCCTGCTCATGTGCCTCTACAATATCGGGAGGCAAAAGGAAACGTTTCGTGATATCCTTACTGACCTCACCCGCCATATAATCACGCTGTACACTGTTGACCGTAGGATTTTTGTTGGAATTTTCCTGTTTTGCTTCCTCGTTGTTGCACTCCAGCAGGCTTAAAATCTGCTCATCAGTGGAATTCGATTTTCTGATAAGCGCTCTCTTGTATCGATACGTAATATAATTTCTCGCCATTGTGTATGCACGATACTTCATGAGCTGGTTCTCCACCATGTCCTGAATCTCCTCCACACTTGGCGAACGCTTCATTTCTTCACAGTTTCTAGCTACTACCTCAGCAATTTCGTCGATCTCTTCCTCTGTTAATTTTTCTTCTTCTTTGACGCTGTTGTTTGCCTTACAGATTGCCGCCACGATTTTCTTCAAGTCAAAGGTTACCTCAGCACCGCTTCTCTTTATGATCTTCATACTGCAATACCCACCAATCTCTTCTCACTGATACCCTCTGTCGTATACACACAATATATGATATCCCTCTTTTGCGTATACTATATATTGTATCACCGAAAAAAATACTGTCAAGGTATTGTGTATTTTATTTTTACATTTTAATAGTTTAAACATTGGGCTATTTTGACCGACTCGGTCGATCGAACCCAATCTTAACAGACGCATGGCTTTTCTCCAGCTCAGACAGCACTTCTCTCACATACGACTCTCTCTCCATCCGCAGCTTATGCACTGATCCGTTCTTCATCTTCGTCATAAGGTAATTCTCCATCAAAAGAAACTCTCCGCTCTCACCACTTTCTTGCCGCAAATATGCTTCTGTGATCTCGCCGTAAGAAACGTATTTGATCCTGATAAAATATCTGTAAAACAAATGTAATGTTCCGAGCCTTACTTCTCCGAACCTCCTTGCCGCTTTAAATTCTTTCCGTAACGTCTCCTGATCTGTTTCTTCACCTGCCATACAGACTAATTTCATAGATTTCTCTCCCATTTCCTGCAATCTGAACTCATATGAAAAACAGCACGCATGCATAAGCACGGTGCTGTCTGTCCTGCAAGCTGGAAAAGGGACTCGAACCCTCGACCTACTGATTACGAATCAGTTGCGCTACCGACTGCGCTATTCCAGCATATTACTGCAACAAAAATTATTATACTTGCTTACTGCCAATTTTGCAAGCAGAAATTCCGAAATAAAATTATAATTTATGATTCTCCCGCATTTCCGTCTATATGCACGTCCATTTGCGGATAGGGTATCGAAATACCGGCCTCATCCAAGGCGTACTTGATCTGCTCCGTAATGCGCCACCTGCACTCCCAATAATCTTCATTTAATGCAAAACATCGCACATTCAGATTCACGCCGCTGTCCGCAAGCTCCTGTACAAATACCCGTCGGTCTTTCTCCTTAAGCACCGCCGCGTCGTTCTCAAGCACCTGCAAAATCACTTCTCTGGCTCTGCGTATATCGGCATCATAAGAAATACTGACAGGAATATCCATCCGTCGATCTCTTAACATGCTTGTATTTAAAATACTTGAGTTTGTCAGCGTTCCGTTAGGGATAATGACTACGTGATTATCCGGTGTGGCGAGCTTCGTGTAGAATAGCTGAATTTCTTTCACCGTACCTTCATGTCCGTCACTGTCCACTTTGATATAATCGTCAACGCGAAAA
>CAMWMS010000023.1 GCA_947175435.1 uncultured Lachnospiraceae bacterium
TGAGCGCGGCTTCTTTCTTGCAGATTTTGTATGCTTTTGGCGGACAGGGTGATGCAGGCAATGGGATACGTGTAGATTCCGGAGACCGGGTGTGCTACCTGCTCAGCCTGGTGGGACGGGCGCTTGTGGAATTTAGTGCCTACCTGCTACTTCCGATCGGAAAGTATATACGGCATATTTCCGGGGTGCTCCTTGTATTGGCGTTGGCAGTGTCTGCATTTTTGCTGACAGATTTTATAAGAGCGGTATTAATTCCTGTAATAAAAAGAGAAACAGTAGACAGGCAGCAAAGAGATTTTTATGCTGTCGTTATGTTTCAGATGATTGTATCTGTTTTCTATTTGGTGACAGTCAAGCAGGTTCCGGCTTCTTGGAAAGGTATGGGAAATATTGATTTTGGACAGATGGGACATAAATATGAGATATTTTCCAGTATAGGATTTTATATGCTGCTGCTTACGGGAGGCACTCTCGTGAAGCAGAGAAGCGGGTCAGCAGCAGAGGCTGCCAAAACACAATGTGCAGCTGCAAAAATATGTTATCAATATGGAATTCTTGTGTTAATGGGGATTTTCTGCCTGACAAATCCTGTTATGAATCTGAATGGATGGGCCGAGGCGGAAACCTCAGATAGTCGGGTATATAACGGAGACATTAACGCAGGCTGGTGGAATTGTAAGGATATGCTGCAAAACAGTGCTTTTTTTATACCTGCTCGCGGCGATAATTGGGGATATAGTCGCAATGCTACAATATATCAGGTCGGAGCGGATGTTTATTTTGAAGAGACATCCTGCATGAATCTGGAAGAGACGATACCTGGGTATCACAGTTCATATGAGGTGCAGGATAAAACGCAGATGAAGAATCTGATCGGAGTAATGATCAGTCAGCCGGACCGCATCAAATATGCGGACTGTCGAGTGCAGCTTCTGGATACAGATAGCAATGTAATTGCGGAAACAGGTCAGACAGGTGACGACAGATATAAAAAAATCCTTTTTCGATTTGATGATCCGGTTAACGATGTAAAAAAGGTACAGTTTGTAGATGGAAACGGGAATCCGATATATTATAAAGATTATATTGCATGGATTAGTGCATGGTAAAACAGAGCAACAGGAATGGGCGATGCTGCTAAAGGGTCAGTCTGCATATTAATCCGATAATAATAATTTAAATAACCATGGCAATCTGTACCGTACACAGAATGCATAAAGTTTGTTATGGAATCCGGTTATATCCTTAAGTGGCACTGCTTTGAAAGCTTCCCGGATATGTGGATTATTACACTCCGCCAGAAAAAGCTGTTTATAATTTCCGGATTCCTGTCGTAACGTTCGGAATATAGGTACAAGAGTCAGCAGACTCTGATACACGAAGAAGTACTGAAGCTGTTTCTGCATAAATGGATATTTTGTTTGATCAATAAACTGGTTGTAAGTATCAAATAACGTGTGATTTTCGGACAAACGCTTTATATCCATATGATGAGTAATGGAGCTGATATTACTCCGATAATAATAGTAGGCTTTATTGCAGAAATATGCACTGGAGGCTTCCAACATACACGCGTAGGTAATCGGGCCGTCTTCTCCGACAGTAATGTTGTGAGGCAGGCGAAACAGGTACTTTTCCAGAATATTACGGCGGAACAGTTTGTTCCACAAGTTAGGAGCAATGCCAAATACAAAATATGTTCCGAAGTAGATCATGCCGGGATATATGATTTCTGCAAGCCGGGATTTGTCATAGAAGCCGTAAGGAAAGGGAATGCTGCATAGTTTTTCCTTGTGTGGCATTATAGCTTTATAATCACAGTGGATGATATCTGCGTGGGTAGTCTGTGCGGCGACGCACATGTGGCTGTACATTTCGGAACAGATCCAGTCATCGCTGTCCACAAAAGTGATGTATTCACCGAGACTGATACGGACGCCATTCTGTCTGGCACAGGTGTGTCCGCCGTTGGCCTGATGAAGACAGCGGATTTGAGAATGCGCTGCAGCATACTGATCGCAAATAGAGGCGGAACTGTCTGTGGAACCATCGTCAACCAAGATCAACTCGTAGTCCTTAAAGTCTTGTGCAAGAATACTGTCAAGACAGTGGGGTAAATATTCTTCGGTATTGTATATCGGTATAATAATACTTAAAAAAGGATGATCAGACATAATGTTTCCCCTTTAAATCGTTTTTAACATTTTATCGCGTCTGTGACAGTTTTGCAATCAAAGATGAATTCCTATCGCAATCATGACAGAAGTTTGTTATAATAAAATAATCGGTGTTAATTGAGGAAGATATATGTTGGTCAATATTGCATTTTGCTTTGATGAAAATATAGCCGAGCAGGTGAAAGTGACATCGGCTTCCCTTCTGGATCACGCGGTGACGGATGAGGTGCATTATCATATTTATTGTGTATGCACACCAAAGGCGGCTTATATAGAGGAAGCGCTTAGGCAGATTGTCCGGACCAGAGACGTGGAATCGTCCCTGACAATGAAGATGGTGGAGAATCTCTATCAGGATGCCTATGAGGTCAGAGGGATATCGACAGGCACTTATCTTCGCCTGATGCTACACAGACTTTTACCGGAGGTGGACAGGCTGATCTACGCGGACGTAGACGTATTGTTTCAGGATCATTTGCTGGGAATATGGCAGACTGATGTGACGGACTGTGTGCTGGCAGCGGTAAAAGGTGCAGTGAACCTCTCAGATAAGTGGGAGTGGAACAGTGACAGACCCTACTGGAATCATCTGGAAGGGATGCGGGGAAAATATATCAATGCCGGAGTGACGTTACTGAATCTTCATGAGATACGCAGAAGGAATTTGGAGGAGTCATGGAATGAGTGGGTGAAAGAGAAGCTGTACTATCAGGATCAGGATATTCTGAACATTACCTGTCAGGGTGCAATCAGATATCTTCCGCCCAGATATAACCGGCTTGCCTATCTGGAACAGAAGGATTATGACAGATTTGTAAGTGAAGCGATATTTACGCGGCAGGAGTGTGAGGAGGCAATGGCGCATCCCGTGATTCTGCACTATGCAGGAGATAAGCCGTGGAAGCGTTATGATACGAATCTCGGCGGAGTCTGGTGGGATTATGTGGACAGCCAGCCCGATCTGAAGGACTTGTTTGACAAAGAGAAGGCGATGAAATATCACGGTCCCACGCTCTTTGAAAGAGGCGTGCGGAAGATGAAGAAACTGATCAGCAGGGAGAAGCTGTGAGTAAAAAGAAAAAGTTACAGGATAAGGAGAACAGGATTATGAAAATTGCAGTTGCAGGAACGGGATATGTTGGGCTGGTAGCGGGTGTATGCTTCGCAGAGAAGGGACATGATGTTACCTGTGTGGATGTTGACGAGAAGAAAGTACAGATGATGGAGTCCGGAGTTTCGCCCATCTATGAAGAAGGATTAGAAGAGCTGATGCAGAAGAATAATGCCACCGGCAGGCTGCATTACACGACCGACTATCGGAACGCCTACAGGGATGTGGATGCAATTTTTATCGGTGTGGGAACGCCGGAACAGCCGGACGGTTCCGCTAATTTAAGCTATATTGCAACGGTGTCGAGACAGATCGCGGAATCGGTAGAACGGGACTGCCTTGTAGTTGTGAAATCTACCGTTCCGGTGGGAACCAATGACAAGGTGGAGCAGTTTATCAGAGACTTCCTGACCAGAGACGTAAAGATTGAAGTGGCATCCAATCCGGAATTCCTGGCGCAGGGTTCTGCGGTGCATGATACACTGCATGCGGCAAGGATTATTATCGGAACGGAGAGCAAAGAGGCGGAGGCTATACTGATGAAGATTTATGAGCCTTTCGAGCTGCCGATCGTATCTGTAGACAGGCGCTCTGCGGAGATGATCAAATATGCCTGCAATGATTTCCTTGCCCTCAAGATTTCTTATATGAATGACATAGCCAATCTGTGCGAACTGGTAGGTGCGGATATCGATGCCGTGGCCAGAGGCATGAGCTACGATGCCAGAATTGGTTCCAGATTTTTAAATGCAGGTGTGGGTTATGGCGGAAGCTGTTTCCCTAAAGATACGAAAGCTTTGAAGTATCTTGCCAGACAGAACGGGTACAAGCTGCGTACCGTGGAGGCGGCGGTAGATGTGAATGCGGAACAGAAGACAAAACTGTTCCACAAGGCAAGCAACAGAATGATCACATTTCAGAATTTGAAGGTAGCAGTCTTAGGGCTGGCTTTTAAGGCGGGAACCGACGATCTGCGTGAAGCACCTTCGCTGGATAATGTGCAGCTTCTGCTGGATGGCGGGGCCAATATCTATGCCTATGATCCTGTTGCTTCCGATCATTTTCGGGCAAGATATCCGGAGGGCGAGAACGGAAAGGGTACGATACAATATGTATCCAAACCGGAAGAAGCGTTGAAAGACGCCAATATTTGTTTTATCTTTACGGAATGGGAAGAGATCAGAACGATCGCACCGGAGACTTTCAAAGAATTGATGCAAATTCCGCTCGTGTATGACGGGCGTAACCTTTATAAATTGGAAAAGATGAAAAATGCGGGTGTAGAATATTACAGCATCGGGCGATGACAGTACTTATGTGTATAGCTTATCTCATATACATTTGAGAATGGAGGAGAGATGAATTCCTTAGACATCAACAAAACGTATTTAGTGACCGGCGGAGCCGGCTTTATCGGTTTCCATTTATCCAATAGTCTTTTGGGTAAAGGGGCCAGGGTGATTGGATTTGACAATCTCAATGATTATTATGACGTGCAGCTCAAGAAAGACAGGCTGTCGATTTTGCGGCAGCATGAGAACTATACCTTTATCAAAGGAGATTTGAGTGATAAGGGGGATGTGTTTCGCCTGTTTCAGGAATACGCGCCGCATGTGGTGGTCAATCTGGGAGCGCAGGCCGGTGTGCGCTACAGCATAGATAATCCGGACGCCTATATGCAGTCCAACATGATGGGTTTTTTCCACATTCTGGAAGGCTGCCGGTATTTTCCGGTGGAGCATCTTGTCTATGCGTCGTCCAGTTCCGTTTACGGCGGCAATGAGAAGGTGCCCTTTTCCACGGAAGATAAAGTGGACGGTCCGGTGAGCCTGTATGCGGCCACGAAGAAATCCAATGAACTGATGGCGCATGCCTACAGCAAATTATATCATATCCCGGTGACAGGACTTCGTTTTTTCACTGTTTATGGCCCTTATGGAAGACCGGATATGGCTTACTACAAATTTACACAGAAGATCATGGCAGGCGAGCCGATCCAGATCTATAATAACGGCGATATGTATAGGGATTTTACCTATGTTGATGATATTGTAAAGGGCGTGGAGAATATCATGGGCAATCCGCCGGAACCGAATGAGCAGGGAGTATGTTACAAGCTCTATAATATCGGCAATAATAAACCTGAGAAACTGATGGACTATATAGAGACTCTGGAGAAATGCCTCGGAAAAACAGCTGTGAAAGAGTATCTCCCTATGCAGCCGGGAGACGTATATCAGACCTATGCCGATGTTACGGATCTGATGAGAGATTATGATTTTAAACCGGACACCTCGATCGAAGAGGGACTTGGCAAGTTTGTAGAATGGTACCGGGAGTATTATAAAGTGTAGAGTGGCATTCAGGTCATTTCGAAATACCGGATAAGCCGCTGTGTCACAATGAGTGATGACAGAAAAAGATTGGTAACTGTGAAGAACAGGGGTCTGAACAGTTACAAAGATTGGTATACAGAGAGGCAAGATGAAGTATCATGGGGAGAGAGACGGAAGGAATGCAGGAGATGCAAAAGGATGGAATAAAGGAGAGACAGATACCGGTCTTGTATCTTGTCGTTCCCTGCTATAATGAGGAGGAAGTGATCGAGAAATCGGCACAGGTACTGGGGGATAAGATACGCCGTCTGACAGGGGCAGGACAGATTGCGACAGGCAGTAAGGTCATGTTTGTCAATGACGGGAGTAAAGACGATACGCTGCGTCTTCTGCATCGGATTGCGTCGCAGGATACTCTGTTCTCGGTAATCAGCTTAGCGGGTAATTACGGGCACCAGAGCGCGATTCTGGCAGGTATGATGACAGCGAGGCGATATGCGGATGCGGTAGTGACCATTGACGCGGATTTACAGCAGGATATCGAGGCGCTGGACCGGTTTCTGGAAAGTTATATGGCGGGAAGCGAAGTCGTGTACGGCGTGCGCAATGACAGGCGTTCTGATGGTATTTTTAAGAAAGGAACGGCGACATTATATTATAATCTGCTGCACCTGTTAGGCAGTAAGGTGATTACCAATCATGCGGACTATCGATTGATGTCCAAAAAGGCACTGGACGCGCTGGCGGAATACAAAGAGACTAACTTATTTCTGCGTGGACTGATTCCGACCATGGGATTTCCCTCTGATGTGGTCTACTTTGATGTCAAGGCGAGAGAAGCGGGGCATTCTAAGTATACACTAAGTAAGATGGTGACATTGGCGACAGACGGGATCACATCCATGAGTACCAGACCGCTCAGGATGATCAGTGCATTGGGATTTATCGTGTTTGTTTTCAGCTTTGTTATGAGTATTATCAGCCTTGTGGACTGGGCGAGGGGCAATAATGTACCCGGCTATACCACGACAATGATTGTCTCTTTGCTGATCGGCGGTGTGACGCTGCTCTCACTGGGGATTATTGGGGAATATGTGGGTAAGATATATATGGAAGCAAAGCATAGACCGCGTTATATCATAGACACGTTTGTCTGGAAAGAAGACAGCGGGGAGGACGAGTGATCATGTTAATGGTATTGTTTAGCTGGCTGGCGATCGGGGGCGCCGCGGTTATTTTTGGCAAGGCAATCGTTGACAGAGCCTATCGTGATGATATACAAAGGATGGGTAAAATAGATATATATATCATAACCGGCATTATTTTTATGAATATATATGCGCAGTTATTCAGTTTGTTCTATAAAGTGGCAGGATTCGCATGCACGATTCTTGGTGTGGCAGGGATTGTGCTTGTGGCAGGATGGGCAGTCGGGCTTATCCGTCGAAAAGAAAATCCGCTACACTTGGATTTCCTTAAGGCACACCCCTATCGAGTAGTTGCATTGCTCTTGTGTGTTGTGGTAACTATGACATGGACAGTGCAGGAAGCCGGGCATTATGATACAGGTTTGTACCATGCGCAGGCTATCCGGTGGATAGAAGAATACGGTGTGGTGCCGGGACTGGGGAATCTGCATATGCGGCTGGCATATAACAGTGCATTCATGAGCCTTCAGGCGCTTTTCAGTCTGCAATGGTTTCTGGGACAGTCTCTTCACACGTTAAACGGTTTTTTCTGCCTCCTGTGCCTCGGATATGCTGTTATGACAGTTCGGACAAGAGAGGATCAAGGATGGAAGGTCTCTGATCTGTTAAAATGTGCCATAGTTATTTATATCGTATGGACACGATACAACATATCTTCCTCCGGAACTGATATATGGGCGCTTCTCTTAGTGTTATATGTGTGTGCGAAATGGTGTGAGTTTGCTGAAGACGAGGAAGAGTCTGCTGCGCCATGGAGTTTTATATGTCTGACAGGAATCTATGCGTTGACCGTAAAACTGTCCTCGGCGTTGATCGTACTGCTTACGATCTATCCCTTATATCTGATGATTAAGAAGAAAAATGTGAGACAAATCCTGGGGAATGCAGCGGCGGCAACTATGATCCTGCTCCCCTTTCTGATTCGTAATGTGATTATATCCGGTTATCTGATCTATCCCTATGCGGGCATCGATCTGTTTGATGTGGACTGGAAGATGAATCCTAGTGTGCTGGCAAGTGACAGTCTGGATATTAAGATGTTTGGCAGAGGAATTCGCAAGGTGAATGAGTATGATAATTCTCTGTTAAGGTGGATTCCGCGCTGGTTCGGCAGGCAGCAGACAGGAAATCAGATACTTATTTTGGTTGGTACAGTCTGTACAGTGGCAGTTCTATATCGATTATGGATATATATACGGCGTAAACAGATAAGGGAAATTATTTTTACCGTGACGATTCTTATAAGTCTTGTCTTTTGGTTGATGACAGCACCGTTGATCCGGTATGGATCGGTTTATTTCCTGATTATGATATCAATCGCTGTTGGCGGGACCAATGAACGGGAATGGAATATAGACACTAATAGGATTATTAATATTGTTCTATTGTTTGTTATGGTTCCGCTGCTGGGAAGCTATATAGGTAAAATGGAGACGCTGTCAGATATGGAATCGAAGCTCTGGGTGAAGCAGGAGGACTATCCTTCATGGCCGGCTACCCAATATCAGGTGGAAAACGTATCCATATGGGTTCCGAATGAGGGAGACCTGGTTGGATATTTTGCTTTTCCGGCTACAGCACAAAAAAGGTATTTACAGGATCTGGGACTGCGCGGCAGCAATTTCCAAGATGGATTTTATTCTCATGAGCAGCGAGCAAGATAGATGAGTAGTAAACAAGGAAAAGGGGTTTCAATGTGCTAAAAACAGATATTCATGCAGACGATTACGCACTGACCGTCAATACATCCAAGGATATGCTTTCCTGTATGTTACAGGGGCAGCTTGACAGCATCAGCATTGTGCCGAATATGTCCTGCTTTGGTGCATGTATGGAGTTATTCTATCAGACGATTCCACAGATGCCTTTTCTGCCAAAGATGTCCGTGCACCTTGATTTCGTAGAGGGACATTGTCTTGCGGGAAAGGATCAGGCACCTCTGCTTGTTTGTGAAAAAAGCGATCTTATGGGAAGATCCTGGAGCGGATTGTTTATATTCTCCTATCTGCCGTGGAAGCGCCAAACAGCTAAGGGACAATTGAAGAAAGAGATAAAAGCACAGATAGAGATTGTGCAGACGGCGGTCACCAAAGCCATGGCTATTGCAGAGGAGCATGGTATTCCATGCGGTCAAAAGCGGCTGCGGATCGACTCCCATCAGCATGCACATATGATTCCTGTTGTGTGGGAAGCGCTGACAGATGTGATCGCGCAGGAAGGGTATGAGGTGGAATATATCCGCAATTCCAAGGAGATGCTGGGTGCATTTGTGTCGGAGATTCCCTTGTGGAAGACATATCGGCCGGTAAACTTTATCAAGAACAGGCTACTGTCACTTTATTCTTATAAGGCGGATCGCTATGCGAAGGCACATGGTATGGATCAGATGTATCTGTGGGGGCTTGTTATGAGCGGGCATATGGATTATGACAGGATTGTCAGATTATATCCTAAGATTGCGGCGAAAGCGGAACGTGATGGCCGCGTGCTGGAAATACTTTTTCATCCGGGGCTGACGCTTGCGGGAGAAGTGACAGATGAGATCGGCAGAGAAGCGGCTGAAGATTTCTATTTGCGGCAGGATCGTCATGTGGAGATGCAGGCAGTTGAACAGATGAAGGCGTTTCTGTCACAACATGTATCCTGACGCAGAAGTGGTTACCGAAATCTGTGCAGTTCCTCCACTTCCTCCCAAAGAATATCAGTGAAATATCCGGCGCCTTCCTCCGTGAGATGGTCGGCATCGGAGAAAAGAATCAGATTATCATCGAAACGTTCATCATGGGAGTAGTCGTAATAATTGACACCTGTGTCATTTATTATTTCTGTAACTGTATCTTGAAATTCCTGCAGGAAATCCTGTGATACCAATTCATTATAATATTTAGAAAAGGGTGTTGTGATTAGAACCGGTGTGATCTCGTGCTCTTTACAATAATCGATTATACTGCGCAGTTCCTCGATCCGCTCCGGCATAAAGTACTCGTCCTTGTTGTCAAAGTGCCTGCTGTAGCGTTCCTTTGCGGCGCGGGCGAATTCCTCCACGTCGATGCCGTCGTTTGCAGCATGAGCAGTGAGCGAGGTATGCAGGTCGGGAAACAGTTTTACGATGTCCTGGCCGGCGGACAGGATCGGCACCTTATGGGTTACCAGATCGATATAAGGATCATAATCCGGAATGTTCTCCGGTGACAGGAAACGGTAGTATCGGACGCTCATCGCTTCCGCCTCGGTACTGTTTACCACTTCGTTATTGAAGGAGAAGTAGGAGACGGGGATAAAGAGTACGCTGTTCGTTTCCATGTACTGTCCGAATTCATGCAGGATCGCGAGGTCATAATTGTAACTCTGGCTTGGGTTGGCAAAATTCACGCATGCATAGCCGCGCTCTTGTATATGACTGTAGTCAAAATCGTAAGCGCCGTGGGAACTGCCGAGGTTGCCGACATGAATTTCGCAGTATTCACGACCGACAGTGTCAAATTTAAGAAGATCTAAATATTTCTGGTCGTCAATCTTCTTATAAGGTTTGTTCAGCGCATAAATTATGAGGACCGCCGCGGCGGGAATCAGGATGCATTTCACTGCAAAGCGCACCACATCAATCTTGTTGTTTCTTTTCATTTTACGATTCCTTTCCAGCATTTTTCAGAATTGAAAATAAATAAATTCGGTTGCCACACCCTTAGGGGCAAACAGGATGATTACAACGAGGAACAGTACATACACTGGCCAGCGGACAAAGAACTTCTGCCCGGAGAGTGACCGGATCACATCGCCTTTTAAGGAAGCAAGGTCGTAAGCTGCGAGTATCGTGACGGACAGGAGCATGCCAATGGAAGCCGCCGGCGAGACACCCAGACACACGATTCCGGTCTGTAGGTATTGGCGCGGCCTTCCGACATCCCAGAAGAGCCGGGAGATGATCCAGAAGGCATCCTGTATGCTGTTGGCACGGAAGAATATCCATGTAAAACATAAGAGTGTGAAAGTGATGGGGAGCTGCCACCAATGTTTGCGGCGGCTGATAACCACGCCTTTTCTTGTTTTCGGGTAGATCCATGTCTCTATGATCTGTAACAGCCCGTGTATGCCGCCCCACAGGATATAAGTAAGGCTGCTGCCGTGCCAGAAACCGCTCACTAAGAAAGTGATAAGCAGATTCAGACTGTGCCGCCACTTAGGCACTCGGTTGCCCCCCAGAGGAATGTATACATAATCACGAAACCATGTGGAGAGTGAGATATGCCAGCGGCTCCAGAATTCCTTGATTGAAAAGGAAAAATAAGGGCTCTTAAAGTTCGTCATAAGATCGATGCCAAACAGCTTACCGCAGCCTATGGCAATATCAGAATATCCCGAGAAATCACAGTAGATTTCCACGGCAAACATGACCGTGACAATGATAAAGACAAGCCCCGCATAGGAGGCAGCGCTATCGTATACTTTATTGATAACGCCGGCGAAGACATCGGCGATCACCAGTTTTTTGAAATAACCCCACACCATCAGTTTGAGGCCGTAAGTCACGTTTTCATACACAAATGGCCGTTCTTTTTTATATTGCGGCAGCAGACTGTCGGCTCTGCCGATAGGTCCTGCCAGAAGCTGCGGGAAGAAAGAAACGAAGAGTGCATAGTAACCGAAATGCTTCTCAGCCGAGATTTTGCCACGATAGACATCAATCAGATATCCCATGGACTGGAAGAAATAGAAGGAGATACCTGCAGGCAGCAGAATCCGTACAGTGATCGGATGTATGGTAAGACGCCCGGCATTGATCAGCGTATTTAACCGGTCTATGACAGGACTCGCAGTCTTATAGAAAAGCAGGATCATCACCAGGGGCACAATGCCGCTCAGAAGAAAACACTTTTTTCGTGCTACTGTGGGTGCCTGCTCCAGCAGTCCGGCCAGCACATAGGTCAGCGCTGTCGACGCAAACAGAAGAAGACCGTAACCGATATGCAGATTCATATAAAATATATAGCTGGCTGCCAGTAGGAAACACCAGCGGTATTTATTCGGTGCCAGATAGTATAATATAAATACGATAACAATAAATATGCCAAAAGACATA
Source organism: uncultured Lachnospiraceae bacterium (assembly GCA_947175435.1). Taxonomy (GTDB): domain Bacteria; phylum Bacillota; class Clostridia; order Lachnospirales; family Lachnospiraceae; genus UBA3282. The sequence continues at coordinate 11,913 of CAMWMS010000023.1, forward strand.
GAATTAAAAAGCATGATTATCCTCATTCCTGCGCTGTTATGCTGCTCAAATTGACTATAGCAATTTTACTTTATTTACATGAAATATGCAAATTATAAATCTCGCATTAAGAAAAACAGGCATAGGTGTAAATTGTAGCGTTACTTCTCACGCTCACGCCATAGACTAAGCTCAGAGTAGAGTTAATATCTGAAGGAACCCCTTAAAAAGCGTCGGCACTTGACGAGGTATTTCAGGAGTCTAGTGTCCGCTACGCTTTTTACGGAGCGAGAGCGCGGTGACGCAGATATTAACTCTACTCTGAGCGACCGGTTTGTTAGATGTGTGAAAGATAACATCGCAATTATATGCGCTATGCGCAAAAACAGTTTCTTTCAAACTGCATTTATGATAAAATTTGATTGATCCACATATCCTGTCATGGATGAGCGGGTCGGAAATTCCATGGGACGATCGCTGCGATCGAGCCTGTGTGTGCGGAAATGGATGTTAATATGGGCATTACGTCATTTTATTTTTTATGCTTTTTTGCGATTATCTTGATATTGTACTATGTGGTCCCGAAGAAAATGCAGTGGGGATTACTGCTTGTATGTAGTGTGGCGTATTATCTGCTTAGCGGTAACGGGATGTTGATTCTCTATCCCATAGTGTCTGTGACGGCGTGCTATGCGGGGATTCGCCTGCTGGCATCGCTGCCTGCGGAGAAAGGTGGGCAACGAAAGAAGGTTCTCACTATGACTATATTAGTCAATATTGGGATATTGGTAGTGCTGAAATATGTAAATTTCGGCATCTATACAATAGACGGCATTGCCGCTCTGTTTGGCAGATCCGAGGAATTGATCAGGAGCATGAATTTCCTGATTCCGCTTGGCGTGTCCTTTTACACATTTTCCTTATTGGGATATGTAGTTGATGTGTATTACGGGATTGCCGAGCCTCAGAAGAATTATCTGAAGCTTATGCTGTACGGCATGTATTTTCCGGCGATCATTTCGGGGCCGATCTTAAAATACAGAGAACACGGTGAGCAGTTCTTTGCACCGCATGTATTTGATTACCGGCGTGTGACAAGAGGGCTTCAGCGTATGCTGTGGGGATTTTTTAAGAAGCTGGTAATCGCGGAACGTCTGGGGGTGCTGGTGGATACGGTGTACGGCGGATACGTGGATTATCCGGGTGCATTTATATGGATTGCCACGGCATGTTATGCGTTCCAGCTCTATACAGATTTCTCGGGCTGCATGGATATCGTAGTCGGGATGTCGGAGAGCTTCGGGATCCTGCTGCCGGAGAATTTCCGGACGCCTTTTTTTGCGGGCAGTATTACGGAATATTGGCGTAGATGGCATATTACGCTGGGCGTGTGGATGAAAGAATACGTATTCTATCCTGTACTGCGGACGAAATATTTCACGGACTTAAACCGCTCCTTTAGAGACAAGTTCGGTAAGAAGAGAGGCAAGCAGTACACCACCTTCGTGGCAATGTTTATCTTGTGGTTTACGGTGGGAATCTGGCATGGTGGTGACTGGAAGTTTGTAATCGGTTCGGGACTGCTGCATTGGTTCTATATCGTGATGGAGGAGCTGCTTGAGTCTCCCTGTGCGAAGTTTATGGAGAAGCGGCATATTGATCCGAAGGGCAGAGTGGTCGGTATCGTGCGCATTGTCAGAACTTTCTTCCTCGTATGTATTGGTGATTTGTTCTTCCGTGCGGCATCGGTGGGGGACGCTTTCTCTATGCTGCGCGGTGCGGTTTCTGTCTGGAATCCGTCGGTGCTTTGGAACGGTGCGCTTACGGAATTAGGGTTGGAGCCGATCGAGATGGTAATTGCCGGTGGCTCGCTGTTGCTCCTGCTTGGTGTGGCATTACTGCAACAGAAAGGTTCTGTCCGGGACAGGATCGCGGACAGGGTATTGCCAGTCCGTTGGCTGATTTGGTACGCTCTGCTGTTTAGTGTGATCCTGCTTGGCTGCTACGGACCGGGGTACAGCGCGGGAGAGTTTATTTATCAGGGATTTTAAAGAAAAAGGGAATAAAACAGATAGTAAAGTGTGAAATAATATGGTAGAATGGTGCATACGCCGTAAGGCTGCATAGAGATGTGGATAAACAGGAAAGGTTGCGTAAGATAATGGATAAAATAGCGGTTTTAATTCCGTGTTATAATGAGGAAAAGACGATTGCTAAAGTGGTCAGGGACGCGAAGCAGGCGCTTCCGGAGGCGGTAGTTTACGTTTATGATAATAATTCCACAGACCGAACTGTGACGCTTGCCAAAGAGGCTGGTGCGGTGATCAGATATGAGCATATGCAGGGGAAGGGTAATGTGATCCGCCGTATGTTCCGCGAGATTGAGGCGGAGTGTTATATTATGGTGGATGGTGATGATACCTATCCCATGGAGTATGCCGCCGAGATGGCTGATAAGGTACTTAGCAATCATGCGGATATGGTGGTGGGAGACAGGCTTTCCTCCACTTACTTTACGGAGAATAAGAGACCTTTTCATAATTTCGGTAACACCATCGTGCGCAACAGCATCAATCGATTGTTTCACTGTGAGATTAAGGATATCATGACCGGATATCGCGCATTCAGTTACGGATTTGTCAAGACTTTTCCCGTACTGTCCACGGGTTTTGAAATTGAGACGGAAATGACGATTCATGCCGTATATAACAATATGCAGATTGAGAATGTGATCGTGGATTACCGTGACAGACCGGAGGGAAGCGAGTCGAAACTCAACACGTTTTCGGACGGTTTCCGGGTGTTACACACGATTATGAAGCTGTACAGGGATTATAAACCCATGGAGTTCTTCGGTCTGTGTTCAGCGATTCTTGCGGTGATTGCGGTAGTTTTGTTTATCCCGATTCTGGTCGCTTATGTTGAGACCGGACTGGTGCTTCGGTTTCCTACGCTGTTTGTCTGCGGATTCATCGGGCTGGCGGCGGTTCAGTCGTTATTTGCGGGGCTCATACTGTCCAACATGGCACTCAAGAACAGACGTGATTTCGAGTTTCGCCTGACGCTGGTGACGCGCAGGACCAACCGTGCGGAATAAATTCACCGTGATTCCATCGATCGAAGCTGATATACTATGTAAGTGGTATCACCGGCAATGAATGTATCGGCTTCTTCACTGGCTGCATTATAAGTATGACGGAAATACATGATTACGGGATGCTCATCGTTGTAAGGCGCATCCCGCAGGATGAAATAGGTATGGTCACTGTCGATCACATCCTGTCCGAAGTCTCCGACACCATGTTGTATCATTTTATTTTTGGTGTTGGGGTTTAAAACGACTCCCCAGTTTGTATAGATAAAGTTATTGTAAGTGTCTAATGTCAGATCAAAAGGCGATTCGCAGTAATTCTCCAAAGTACCGGAATCATAGGTCCATATGTAGAGATTGTCCGGATGAGCGTGGCAGTAAGCTTTCAGCTCATCCCATGTTTCTTTATGCACATGGTAGTCAGCGTCAATATTATTCTTCGTCATGATAAGAGAGGCGGCGCAAAAAAGAAATATGACAGGCAAAATAATGACATAACGCTTGGAAGTTTCCAGTTTCAGCAGGTTAAAAGAAAGCAGTATGCCAAAAAGGATCATATAGTCCACGGTGATTAACGGCTGGACGATCCGCTTCGGAAAGCGCCCCTCGTATAGGACGTAAACCCAGCTGACCATGCGGCCTGCCAGATAGACAAGATAGACGAAAAGTGCGCTGTAATTGCGGCGCAACAGAGTCAGAAATAAGGTGGCGGATATGAGCAGAAATGCTAGCAGGTTGGCGGGCTGCATTCCGTTCTCATAAAAGAAGGCGGTGATCATGCCGGTCGCCACATTTTTCAGGCGCCCTTTAAGATCTGTGCGGGCCAGATAACATTTCCGTGCGATATCATGCATCGACTTCCAATCCTCTACAGACATGCCGTAACCGATATAGGGAGCGCCGCTGCGCCGGTAGGTATATTCTTCTTCGGAGATCCCCAGTTCCTGCAGATCCTGTGCACACTCATCGTATTCCGGCCATGTATAGAAATCTCCGACACGTTCCCGATAATAGTTGATTTGGCGAAAATCCGTCCACTGAGGATCAGAGTATGCGGCGGTGTTAAGACCGTATAGAAGTCCCATACCCATCACGAGGATAAACGCAAATCCAAGCAGCTTGAGTGCGATCCTGTCGCAGCCGTTTCGGTAGGCGTTGATCCACTTGGCCAGCCAGAGCATGCCTGCCATGGGAAGCATCAGGTAGAAGATATTCTGGCGCATACTGTAGGAGATCCATGCAAAAACAAAAGTTGGTATACTATTGATCAGGAAAGAGCCGGCAGATACAGCGGTGCGTGTTGTGATAAAACAAAAGAGCGCCGTCGCGGCCGCCAGACCAGCTACCGTCGTATACTGAGCTTCGGAGAGCACATTCAGATCGACAATCAGAAAAAGAATGCTGAGGACTGCCATAGCAGGCTTTAAGAAGGAATCGGTACAGCCGTGCCGTTCCCATATACGCAGTGCGCGCTGATAGATTACATATAGGCAGGCAATCTGAACACCGTGCAGGAAGATACCATACCATGGGATGAAGCTACACAGCATATACAGTCTGGACAGCAGCCATGACAACGGGTACAGGAAAAAGAGCACATGCGCTTCGGGATAGCCAAGATAGGCACCGGAGAGGGTGCTGTACATTCCCCAGTCGTCATTGATACCGTCTACCGGTCCTATCCATAACAATTCCACGATGTAAAACAGGATCAGGAACGCAACAAAAAAGAGACGCCGTGGCCACAGAGACGTCGTCAAAGAGGTATGCATGAATCTCGCAGGCGTGCGCAGATCGGATGAGGAAGGCTCCGAGCCCTGTGTGATGAGCGACATAAGCGGATTCCCTTCTTTCGTAATAATCATAAAATGCATATTTCTAATTTTTTATTATATACTATAATAGGGGTTGGTTACAAACAGAATTGAAATACAATTCTTAAGAATTATGAAAAGTTTCATTAATAAATATGGAGAAATGTACCCAAGAAGTTTAAAAAGTGTTATTCTTGTTGTGTGAAAATCGTATTCCTTGACACACGGACTTATGACAGTAGTATATATTACATATCTACATACCGCCGGAGAGTAAGGGGAAAGGCAGGACTGAAATGGACGATAGTAATAAAATGAGAAAAGCAAAACAAAATGGCAGTGCATTGCTGCTGGCCGTTCTGATCGGCTTCTGTATTCTGGCTATCATCGAGATCATCTACGGACAGGCTCAGATCAGAGTAGAGAGGGAGAGGCTGACGCTTGAAGAAGAAAATCACCAGACTGTGCAGGAATTGAAAGCGGAGTGGAATCAGTTGAAAGGTGCTCCGAGTGTAGGAACCGAGTCGGCAGAGGAGGTAGGCGGAGAACAGAGCGGTATTGCAGAAGCGGAAAAAACAGAGAAGACATTGACGAATACGAATACAGATGCAAATGTACAGGATCAGGCTTCAGCATCTGATGATTCACTTCAGACTGTAACTGTACCGACAGAGGATGAGCACCAATATGACATGCAGATCGTTTTCTTAGGCGACAGTATTATAGACAGCGACCGCGAGAGTGGCGGTGTGGCGGCCTTAATCTCCGGAGCCTGCAATGCTAGGGTATATAATATGGCGATGGGCGGCACAACCGCGGCGCTGATGCCGGGTGAGGACGCTGATTTCCCGACATGGGATTCCAGAAGCCTTATGGGCGTGGTAAATGCGATTCTCGGCAATGTCGACGGGAGCTTCTTAGATGGTTACCGGGCCGGGGAGATTCTGAAAGAGTGCGACTTCAGTAAGACAGATTATTTTGTTATTGAGTATGGGGTCAACGATTTCCTGACCGGACAGATCTACCAGAGCAAGTATCTGGAAGGCGGCGGAGAGTTGGCGGTAGACGGTCTGCACACTTACTCGGGGGCGCTGTCAGCGGCAGTCGATCAGCTTCATGAGGCATTTCCGGATGCGGGCATTTTAATCGTTGCGCCGCATTACTGTCAGTTCTATAACGGAGAGACATTTGTTGGCGACGCGTACAGCCTGAATTACGGGTATGGCACATTGGTGGAGTTCGCCAGAACGGCAGGATATGTGGCGGAACAGCGTAAGGAAGATCATGTACTTTTCTACAATGCGATGGAGCAGAGTGGCATTGACGCATATACTGCGGATAAGTATCTGAAAGACGGCGTGCACCTGACGGCGGAGGGACGTGTTGCTTATGCAGAATATGCCAGCCGGCTGATTAAGGCGGACTTCTATCCCGAAGAGTGACGCATGATCTGGTTGTAACAGCATAATAATCCAAAAGAAAGGGCTTATCGGTGGCGGTAAGCCCTTATTGCCGTAAGTGCGGTAAATATGTTATGATGGATAAACAGCGGACAGGTACGGCTAAAGAGGAGCGGAGGCATTACATGAAAGAATTAGAGTATCCTTTTGATAGTGAATATATTCTGAAAAAATCAAAGAAGATCAAACGTGAGTTATCAGAACAGAATGCGCAGACTGCTTTGCTGCAAAAGAAAATCGCGGTGCTGGGTGGCAGCACGACCCATGACATTATCAGGACGCTGGAGCTTTTCCTGTTGAATCAGGGCATAGAGCCGGTGTTCTACGAGTCGGAATATGCGCAGTATTGGCAGGATGTGATGTTTGATAATCCGCAGCTTACGGATTTTGCACCGGATCTGATCTATATCCATACGTCAGGCCGTAACGTTACGACATATCCCGCGGTGCAGGATACTGCGGAGCAGATCGATGCGCTGTTAAATGAACAGTACGAACATTTCAGAGTTATGTGGGACAAGATTGCGAAACAGTATCATTGTCCCGTGATCCAGAATAATTTCGAGTACCCTTTTTACCGGATATTAGGCAATCAGGAAGCGGTGTATCTGCAGGGGAGGATCAGCTTCCTGAACAGATTAAATGAGAAATTTTATCAGTATGCCAGAGAGCATGAGAGCTTCTACATCCATGATATCAATTATGCGGCGGCTTCATACGGTCTGGACAAGTGGTCGGATCCCTTCTACTGGCATATGTACAAGTACGCTATGTGCATGCAGGCGATTCCGGAATTTGCCCACAATCTGGCGAATATTATGAAAGCGATTTTCGGAAAGAATAAGAAGTCTCTTGTGCTGGACCTGGACAACACGCTCTGGGGCGGCGTTGTGGGGGACGATGGCGTGGAGAACTTAGAGATCGGACAGGAGACCTCGATGGGACAGGTTTACTCGGAATTTCAAAGCTATGTTAAGGCCCAGAAAGATATCGGTGTGATGCTCAATGTTAATTCCAAAAATGACTACGATAATGCCATTGCCGGATTGAACCATCCGGACGGTATCTTAAAACCGGATGATTTCATCCTGATTAAGGCGAACTGGGAACCCAAGAGCAAGAATATCGCAGAGATTGCCGGGGAACTGAATATTCTGTCTGACAGTCTTGTGTTTGCGGATGACAATCCGGCGGAGCGGGAGATTGTGGGAACCCAGGTGACAGGCGTGTCAGTTCCAGACATCGGCACACCAGAGCAATATATTCGTGTACTGGATCATTCCGGATTTTTTGAGGTAACAAGCCTGTCGGAGGATGACAGGAAGCGAAACGAGATGTATAAGGCCAATATCGAGAGGAAACATCAGCAGGAAAGTTTCGGGGATTACAGGGAATATCTGTTGTCGTTAGAGATGAAAGGAACGATCAGAGCTTTCGAGCCGATCTATATGGCGAGGATTGCCCAGCTTACCAACAAGAGTAACCAGTTCAATCTGACCACAAGAAGATATACCCAGAGTGATGTGGAGCGATTTGCGGCGGCGGAGGCTTATATCACACGATACGGTAAACTGGAAGATAAATTCGGTGATAATGGGGTCGTTTCTGTGGTGATCGGCAGAAAAGGAAGTATGGAGGATGTGGATGTCTATCAGAGCGGGGAACGGATCGGCGATTCTGAAAGAACATCTTATGACGTGCTGCATATAGATCTATGGATTATGAGCTGTCGTGTGTTGAAGCGTGACATGGAGTATGCCATGATGGACAGTATGGTGTCGGCGTGTCAGGCATGCGGCATCGGAACGATCATGGGATATTATTATCCCACGGCCAAGAATGCTATGGTGAAGGATTTCTACGGCCTCATGGGTTTTGAGAAGATTCATGAGACAGAGGATGGCGTGTGTACATGGCAATTTGATATTCCCGCGGATTATGAGCCGAAAAATACGGTAATTGAATGTGGAGGGTGAGTGTTATTGTTTCGTTCATGTCATGCGCTCGCTGCATGGTGTCGGAGTCGGACTTGCCAAATTATGTAAAACCTATTATAGTGATAGTAATTGTGATCAGCCAATAAAATGCGCATACAGTCTTGGAGCCGGACATGGAGTGGCGGATGAGCATATGTGCGGGCGGGTTAAGAAAGAATGGAGAGATGGCTATATGAGTAAAGAAGAAGTATTTGTAAAATTAAATGAAGTATTCCGGGATGTGTTTGACGATGAGAGTATCACGGTGACAGAAACGACGACGGCGGATGATATCGAGGAATGGGATTCTTTAGAACACATCAATTTGTTAGCGGCCGTAGAGCAGGAGTTTGGTATGAAGTTTAACATGGGACAGGTGGTGTCCATGAAGAATGTGGGCGAGATGGCGGACATCATTATCAGTCAGATCGGTTAGAGGCGGGTCCGCAGAATGTATGATTTATATAAACGGCTTGATAAATTAGATAAGAAGACAGAAGCGGCACTGATATGGGGTTTTTTTACCGTATTGGTGTTTGGTGTTGTGATCGGCATGGGTACGCTGACATCAGGATTTCACCTTGTGGATGATTGGGAGTTTGCCAAATATGTGGATTGGATGACGTTAGAGCACAAGAGTTTGTGGGAGTGCCTGAAAGAAGCCGTAGGATTTGATTTGACGTTGCGTTTCAGACCGCTGTATTATATCAACCGTGTTTTAATGGCGGCAGTGTTTGGTATTAATTTGACAGCAATGTCGGTTTTAAAGGCGGCAGAAATCGTAGCTGCGCTTGCATTGTTTTATTATTGCGGCAGATTGATGAGATGTAACATGGTGTATTCCCTGCTCTTTGCAATGACGGTGCTGGTGGGATATCAGTCCGCAGTGTGGTGGAAGCTGGGACCGCAGGAATCTTATGACACCATGATGTTTGCACTGGGGTTCTATTTATTGCTTAAATGGCTTCGAACGAATACGAAGTGGTATGCATATGGCAGCGTGGGTGCATTTCTCCTGATGTCGATCTACAAGGAGCCGTTTATTTTGTTGCTTCCCTTTGTGGGACTCTATGTACTGTATGAGGAGATGAAAGGCAGCAAGGTGACGATAGCATCCATTTGGGAAGCGATCAGACGCAGATTGCCTTATTTAGCAGCATTGGGTATCATCTTTGTGACAGAGATGATACTGATTGTTTTTGTGGTAGGAACCAATAATTATTCCTATGTGGGACTGGATGAGAGCGTGACATTGGATCAATACGTACAGGCATGGAGCCTGGCGGCGCATACAGATTTAAAGTGGTATGTGAGATTCGGTATTTTGATGTCATTGATCTTATTGACATACTGGGATGATCTTAAGAAATTGGGGTGGGAAATACTGCTGACAGCCGCGATTGTCGTGCCGCAGTTTGTTTCGTACAGCAAGACATCCATGACAGAAAGATATATACTGCCTTGCGTAATCGGTTTTGCTTTTTTCTTTGTCGTTACGGGATGTAATCTGAAACCGCTTAGCGGTAAGAGAAGGATCGCCTATATGTTGTGCCTGTTCCTGATGTTGGCAGCTCACGGCAGAGTGGTGCTTCGGGAAGCACATTACTTCACTTACAGAGGGCAGAGTATTCAGACGATGCTGGAATCTACACTGGATCTGGTTCAGGGAAGGGACAAGAAGGTGCTTTCCTGCTTTGGGCCGAATCTGGAAGGGAATAGGACGATGTATTATTGGTTCCGGATTCACGGATATGACGAAGTGTTCTATTGGGAAGAGGATGAATCTAAAATCAACCGCTCGTTCGGTCCGCGGGAGGATGAACAAGCGGCGTTTGAGGATATAGACGTTGTAGTGATGTACAATCAGGAAGACCGCCATTGGTGTTATGAGCCAAGCTTAGACCTGTCCGATTTTACGGAGAAAAAGTGCGGCACGATCACCATGTATGTCAGGAACGGGGGCGATTGATCAGCTCGATCATGCCAATTGCTGCATTTGACAGAAAGACGACCTCGCAATTGTTAAGCGCCGGCGCAGGTGTCGGCGTGTCAATCGCAATAAACCCGCTTGAAGTCAATTCGTCATAGGCAGCAGGGAAATCATCGGTCTCATAGCAGATATGGTAGGGGCTGTTTTTGTATTTTTTGATCAGGCCGGATACAACGGAGTCCTCAGCGACGGGGGACACCAATTCTACACGGTAACCGTCCTTTACAAGGAAACAGATATTTACTTTTCGGATGTCATCGTAGATGATATCCTGTTCCGTGCAGTAGCCCAACGCCTCAAATGTTTTCTGTGCTTTTTCGATTTTTTTGACTAAATAGCCGATGTGATGTATTTTTAGGGCTGGCATAAGTTTATTCCTTTCTGGGTTATTTTCGAGTTCGCGAAGCGAATCTCGCTAAGTTAATTTGCGAAGCAAATTTACTTATGGTATTGTAACATTTTTATCATCAAGTGAAAAGCAATATGAAAAATCTGCCGGGAAATATAAAGGAGAATTAATAAATTGAAATCTCTATACTTGAAATATAAAGACTTCATTATGGAAGTCATACATTTTGGTATGGTGGGCGTGATCAACACTCTGATGGGCTGGATCATCATGGCGGTGCTGTATAATCTGATCCATATGAATTACTGGCTGTCCAGCGGGATATCCTATTTTATCGGAAGTGTGTTTTCCTATCATGCCAACGGGAAGCTGACCTTCAAGGTGGAAGATAAAGATAAATGGCTGCCGTGGCGGTTTGCGATCAATATCGTCGTGTGCTATCTGGTTGCCTTCAGCGTAGCACAGCCGCTGGTGACATATCTGCTGTCTATGGGGCAGGGAACGTATTCCCGGTCACTGATCGACAATGTTGCCATGCTCCTCGGCATGTGCTTCTTTATCGTGATGAATTTCTTCGGACAGAAATTGTTCGTATTTCGGAAGGTGAAGGGGAAGACGGAACGCCAGAGTCCGGCGACCGGATTGGATGAGTCTGAACGAGCAGATAAACAGTCAGTAACAGACAGAGAGAGTGATGAATGAAGGCACAGATGGAGAAATTGACGAGGCAGAAATGGTTCATATGGATAACAAAATATTGGTTTCTGTTCCCGATCGCGGGATATCTGTTGCTGACGGCGGGTGTTTTTTTCGGTTATGGAGAACGCAGTTATATCGGAGTCCATGACAATATGGATCTCTTTCTTGCTCAGTTTCAGATGTTAAAAAATACGGGAACTTTTTGGAAACACGGTGTCGATGTGCCCTTTCTGGGAGGGGTCAGCCGGGATAATCTTCCGTCGGAGCTTTCTGCTTACAGCCTGCTGTATATGATCTTTCCCACCTACACAGCATATGTGATCGGTATTCTCGGCAAGATTCTGTTGGGGATAGTTTCCTTCAGGCTGTTGGCGACGGAGCTGTTCCCGGATCGATACATGCACTACCGTCCGGTGATCTACATGACGGGATTTGCATACGGCATTATCTGGTTTTTCCCGGCATTCGGATTTGCGTTCACCTCTATTCCATTGTGTGTGTATCTGCTTGTCAAGATTTACAGACGGCAGGGGATGTGGTGGTATGCAGCATTGTTTGCCTATCCGCTGGTATCTTACTTTTCCTATCACGGAATTTTTATTCTGGGATACCTTGTGATAGCGGTCATCTGGCTGTCTATACGGGACAGGCGGCCTTCGTGGCGGCTTGCGGCAGCGCTTCCGGTTCTGGCGCTGGGGTATGTGGTGTGTGAGTACCGGCTGTTCGGGCAGATGTTATTCAGCGACGAGGTAACGATACGTTCTTCGATGGTGAATGCCAGCCTGCCGATACCCGAGATTCTGCGGGAGATCGGTACGGTCTGGCGGGAAGGAATATTTCATGCAGATGATATACACGGCAAGGTGGTGTTGCCGGTCTGCATACTATATTTTGTGGTAAACAATGGGATATATCTGTATAAGAAGCAGGCAAAAAAGATTTTGAGAGATCCCTTTAACTTCCTTATGGTTTTCATTTTGTTTAACAGTGTGGTATACGGTCTCTATGATTTCGAACCTCTCAGGTCTTTGGTGGAGCGGCTGATTCCACCACTGGAGGGATGGCAGTTTAACAGAACCATTTTCTTTAATCCAGTTCTCTGGTACGGGGCGCTTCTGCTGGTGCTGATCCGGCTGTATGATGCAGGAATATGGCAGATGTGGTTTGCCAATGTTATTGTCTGCATTGCCGTGCTGGCGGTTATATTGACGCCAAACCGGTATAATGATCTGTATCATACATGCCATAACAGAGCCTATGAGCATTTCCACGGCGCGGAAGTGGATGAACTGGATTACGAGCAGTTCTATGCGCAGGAACTTTTTGATGAGATTAAGGAAAAGATCGGCTATCAGGGAGAATGGTCAGCGGCATACGGGTTTCATCCCGCAGTGCTTGAGTATAACGGGATCGCCACATTGGACGGATATTTGGGCTTCTATTCCCAGCAGTATAAAGAGGAGTTTCGCAAGATCATTGCGCCGGCCCTGGATCGGGTGGAAGCAACCAGAATCTACTATGATGATTGGGGAGCACGGGCGTACTTGTACTCGGGAACGGATTTAAGTATTGTAAATGCGACAAAGATCGTGTATGCTACAGATTATGATATTTATATTGATGCTCAGGCGTTTTGCGCGCTGGGAGGAAGGTATGTTTTCTCCAGATTGGAGCTTGCCAATGCAGAGGAAACCGGACTGCGGCTAATGGACAGCTACACGGCGCGGGACGGAAGCTGTACGGTCTATGTATATGAGGCAGCGTGAAGAAAATATATATTGAGAGAAAGGCACGGTAACAAATATGTCGATCAGAGTACACAATTTTGGGGGAATAATTGGATGGAATGCCAGGAAATATCTACCTAAGCTATCCAGTATGAGCTATCTGAAGCTCCAGTTTATTGCCAGAAGACGGCAGCAGAAGAAGTATGTCGAATATTTCTGTTCTAAGAAGGAGACACCCCATCCGGTGGTGGTGAATTTGGAGACGGTGAATCGGTGCAACAGTACATGTGAGTTCTGCACTGCCAATATTCATGCGGAGAAACGGCCTTATATGAAGATGGAGGATGAGATGTATTATTCTATCATCGATCAGCTTCACGACTGGAATTATAAGGGACATCTGACGCTCTACGGCAATAATGAACCGTGGCTGGATAAGCGGATCGTCGAGTTTCATAAGTATGCAAGGGAAAAACTTCCGGATGCGTTTATCTTCATGTCTACCAATGGACTGCTTTTGGATGTGGACAAGGTGAAATCGATTGTGCCCTATGTAGATCAGCTTATTATCAATAACTATTGTCTCAATATGAAAATGCATGACAATATTCAGGTGATTTATGACTATGTCAAGGCTCATCCGGAGGAGTTTAAAGACGTGGATATCCTGATTCAGATGCGATATCTGAAAGAGGTGCTGACCAATCGCGCGGGCAGTGCGCCGAATAAACAGGCGAAAAAAAATAAGGTTGTTAAAGAGACATGCCTTATGCCGTATACGGACATGTGGATCATGCCGAACGGCAAACTGGGAATCTGCTGCTGCGATAATTTTGAGGTGACTGATTTGGCTGATCTGCATAAAGTATCGTTGAAGGACGGTTGGAACAGCGAGCCATACAAGAAACTTCGACAGGCGATTCGGGACGGCAGACAGAATTACCCGTTTTGTAAAAGCTGTGACTTCATTGATGCAGGACTGCGTATGGACGCTGTGGATGACGTGTTAAAGCATCATGAACGGCTGCACGGGGCGAGACAGTCCGTGCTTAAGAAGTAACAGAAGGAGGCAGTGGGGACAAAGATTCTTAAGGGGGACCGTTCGATGATCGGAAGTCGGACGGAGTAAGGTACTATGGGAAAAAGAAGAGTGAACATGCTGGTATGTGCGGGGGTGTGCGCTGTGATGCTGTGCGGCGGTTTAAGCGGATGCGGCAGTGCGGCAACAGATGACGAAGTGAATCAGGAGCAAGATGAAGCGACAGAGAAGACTTTGGATGAGACGGCTGACGTGCAGGAAAGCGTGGATAATATGTCGGAGAAGAACGACGATTCGGATGGAAAGAGCGAGGCAGTGCAGGAGGATGTATCTGCGGAAGATCCGGTCGATGAACCAGTGTCATTGGAAGGACTGGGCA
>CAMWMS010000024.1 GCA_947175435.1 uncultured Lachnospiraceae bacterium
TTCTTATTCTGTGCCTTCGCACGTTTTAAGATCACCGCAAACACCGCGATATTTACCACGATGGAGATAACCGAGATAATTCCCTGCGCCGTGGGATTCGCCATAGTCGGCATCGCATCACCCATAGCCACGGCAGCTCCGCCTGCTCCGTATACAGATGATACTGTAGTGAAACGGCTGGCATCCTGAAACAGCGGAAATACCTGTGCAAACATACACCACATCGCCAATGTATTGGCACGATTCTGAATCCAGCCTCCTTTATTCCAGAGCGCATTGGCAACCGTAGGTGCCAGTAGCAATGCGAATCCGCAGTACCATGCATGAGTCGGCAGATTCAGATAAGTATACTGGAAATTCCAGATATCATAAGCAAGTATAAACTGCCATGTCATATCCGGCCAGAGCATATCCTTTTTATCCTTGGAAGAATAGATACCCCACCAACCTGTCATGCAGACAATGTTAATCAGACCTGCAAGACCGTTTAAGATATTCCACCAGCCGCCGTAAAGCCATACGCCTTCAGATGATTTCCACCATCCGCCCATGATATCGCCGCCTCTGATTACGGACTCAAAATCAGATACTACGGCAATCAGGATATTGATTGCAACGATCACAAATGGGAACACCTTAAATGCATGAGATTTCCCTAACTTGCCCCAATGATATTTAATGACCATGAAGCCGATACATCCTGCCAGTGCGGCATACAGTTTCGCATAGTGGAACCAGCTGTTCATATGCACATAGGTCTGATTCGTCAAGGCCCACTCCGCACCTCTTGCCGCTCCCACATAAATAGAAATAAAATACACGGTAAGTACTGCAGGAATCGCAAAGAAACAAAGCCCTCCGCCGATTTTCGTACGGCGCGCGATCTCATTCATAATGATCAGTCCTGCAAAAACAAGAACCCAGCCCAAAAGCTGCCAGCCAATCATTCCGTCACTTAAATGAAACATTTCAAATCCCTCTCTTTCTTCTCTTGTTAATACACTTCTATTTCCTTAATGTTAAACTCATTCCCCTGCATAAGCCACGTGTCCGGGCTATGGCAATAGGGGCATATCTTCCCGTGTTCCACGGTAGGATAAGTCTTTTCACAGGCTTCGCAGTAAGTAACGGCAGGAAGCATCTCCACGATGAGCTCTGCCTCTGCGAAAAGTTCCCTCTTCTTCGCCGCCCATTTCCAACAGCTCTGCAAATAGGACTCGATGACCGTAGACACCTCTCCCAGTTCCAGAATCACCTTGGAAATGCCTTCCACTTCATTTTCCGCCGCGACCTTCTCCAGACTATCCATAATATGGAATACCACTCCTAATTCGTGCATTTATCTCCCTCACTCCACGGAGAATGCACGCTTTTTGCATTCTCCCAGACATGACTTAGATATTCTTAGGCTGCGTATTTTGCAGCCTTAGAATATCTTCATGTCTTTTTCATCACTTTTTCGGTGCAAATTTCACCTTGATCGACTGTTTAACCATATTCGGAAGAATATACTTCAGCTTATCTTCCGACGGCACCATCGTAGAGCAGCCCGGATTCTCACGGTGCAGTGAGATCGCGTCAAATACACACTTGGTCGTACACACACCGCAACCGATACATTTATTCGGGTCTACTACCGACGCGCCACAGCCTAAGCAGCGGGAAGTCTCCGCCTTAACCTGCTCTTCCGTCAGAGTATGTGACAGGTCGCGGAAGGAACGTGCCTGAGCTTCTTCGGCTTTCTCCGGTCTCTGTCTGTCAGTGTTGTCATAGCTTGCAATATAAATATCATCCTTATCAAGTTCTATGAAATCTCTTCTGTTTCTTCCGATCGTCAGCGTACAATGCTCATGTACAAAACGGTGCAGTGAGATCGCTCCCTCACGTCCTGCCGCAATGGCATCTATCGCAAACTTCGGTCCCGTATAAACATCGCCGCCCACGAATATATCCGGCTCCGCTGTCTGATAAGTCAGTTTGTCAGCTATCGCTCCGCCGTTCGGCCGCAGTTCAACCTTGGTGCCTTTCAGAAGATCACCCCACTCAATTCCCTGTCCTACGCTGAAGATCACATTCGCACAGGAAACCGTCATGGTATCATTCTCGTCATACACAGGTGCAAACCGGTGATTCTCGTCGTATACACGAATACATTTCTTGAATACCACGCCCACAGCCTTGCCGTCTTCCGTCAGGATCTCTTTCGGTCCCCAGCCGTTATTGATAGTGATGTTTTCCTCGGTGGACTCCAGAATCTCCTCACGGCTGGCCGGCATCTCGTCACGGCTCTCCAGACAGAACATAGATACCTTACCCTGTCCGCAGCGGGTACTTACTCTCGCCGCGTCGATAGCAACATTTCCGCCGCCCACAACGATCACATCGCCGCCTAAGTCAAACTTTTCTTTCTGTCCGGCTTCTCTCAGGAATTCCACTGCAGTGTAAACGCCTTCTGCATTCTCTCCGGGAACATTCGGCTTTCTGCCTCCCTGACAGCCGATAGCAACATAAAAGCCTTTATAGCCCTGTTCTCTGAGCTGTGTAATGGTAACGTCCTTTCCGACTTCAACACCGCACTTGATTTCAACGCCCATAGCCTTGATCACGTCGATCTCCGCTTCGATCAGGTCTTTCTCTAATTTATATGACGGAATACCATAGGTCAGCATACCGCCGGGTCTGTCGCTCTTCTCAAATATCGTAGGTTTATAACCTTTATCCGCCAAGAAATACGCACAGGATAATCCTGCCGGGCCGGCACCGATGATTGCAATCTTTTCATCAAAGCTGCCCTTTAATGACGGTACTGTCGGTTTTGGAATGTACCGTGTCTCAGCATTTAAATCTCTCTCCGCCACAAAACGTTTTACCGCGTCAATAGCAACCGCCTCGTCCAATGTCGCACGTGTGCAGGCGTCCTCGCAACGCCTGTTACAGATACGTCCGCAGATTGCCGGCAGCGGATTATCTTTCTTAATCAGCGCCAGAGCCTCTTCATATTTTCCTTCCTTCGCAAGTTTCAAATAACCTTGTACTGCGATATGTGCGGGGCAGGCCGTCTTACAAGGTGCCGTTCC
The DNA here is from genome assembly GCA_947175435.1 of uncultured Lachnospiraceae bacterium. Taxonomy (GTDB): domain Bacteria; phylum Bacillota; class Clostridia; order Lachnospirales; family Lachnospiraceae; genus UBA3282. Next base: position 3,078 of record CAMWMS010000024.1, read on the forward strand.
GGTGTCGTAACAGTTGATCCTGTTCACATCCCTGTAATTGTGCGTCCACATATGTTCGCCCCACTTCTGCTCCTGCGGAAGCGGCATTTTCGGATATGTAACTTCGCTGCCGTCCTTCTTGCACAGCTTCTGTCCGAGCTTCACCGCGCCTGCCGGACATGCTTCCACACATTTACCGCAGGCAACGCATTTATCCTTATCCACCCGTGCCACATATGCAGAACGGGACATATTAGGTGTGTTAAAAAGCTGCGACGTACGAAGCGCATAACACACATTGACATTACAGTTACATATCGCAAATATCTTGTTGGCTCCGTCGATATTGGTGATCTGATGAACGAATCCGTTATCCTCCGCCTGTTTAAAAATGGCAAGGGCTTCTTCCTTCGTGATATAGCGTCCGTCTTTCTGTGTCTCCACCACGTAATCCGCCATATCGCCCACTGCCACGCACCAGCCCTCAGGATCGTCTGCACAACCTTCGTCATGCTTCAGACGCGAACGACGGCAGGAACAGGGACTCGCCGCATACTTGCCCTCATACTTCGATAACCAATAGGAAATATGCTCCAGATCGATCGACTCGCTCTCCATCTCGATCGCCTTTTCCACCGGAATGACATGCATACCGATGCCGTTTCCTCCCTCGCCTACAAAAGGAGTAACCTTTTCAAGAGGAAGTCTCGACATATGCTCGAAGAACAACGTAACCTCCGGATGCTCTTCAATCACCTTACTGTTCATATTGAAAAATTCTGCAGAACCGGGTACATACATCGGAAGAACATACTGTTTCTCATGCTTCGGATTCTCCCAGTTGTACTCCAAAAGTCCTTTTACGGACATTTCCTGTAACTTCGGTTCCAGCTCCTTCTCCGGAATGCCCGTAAGCTTTGCAATCTCAGGCAGCGTCTTGGGTTTTCTGACTCCAAGCTTCAAGGCGATCTCTGCCTCCTCGTCAGTAACCACACCCGCAAGTCCCCAATACTCCGGATCATCCTGAGTAATCTTCTTGATTCCCAGTTTCTGCGGTATCCTGTCCGTTATCATCTTTCCCAGCTTGACGATGCTTTCACGGGTAGGTTCGCTGTGATCCGCTTTGTGCTCCGGATAAACATAGTCCGGATACAGTTCTTTGTCCAGTTTTCTCTCCATACCTTCCTCCCTTGTATTTTGTATTTCGAATTGTCGGCCATGGTGCCTTGACAAATCTCTTCATTCTAATCTATTGCAATAACAGAGATGTCATTCCATCAGATTAGCGTAACATTTCTTCTGTTTTTGCTGTATTCACTTCATTGTCTTTCTTTTATTGCTTTTCGTTTTTTTCACTTTATTCTTCACGCCACTTACTGACTTCTTCCACAAGCCAGTCTGCCCACTCCGCTATGCCTTCCCCTGTCTTGGCACAGATCGGAATGATCTTCGCCTGCGGATTCCGCATATGTATGTATTCCTTACACTTTTCCATATCAAAATCAAAATAAGGTAATACATCTATCTTGTTGATCAGTACCACATCACAAATCGAAAACATCAGCGGATATTTCAGCGGCTTATCCTCTCCCTCCGGCACAGACAAAATCATGGCATTCTTCGACGCGCCTGTGTCAAATTCCGCTGGGCACACCAGATTCCCCACATTTTCAAGAATCGCCAGCTCAATGCCCTCTGTCTCCAATCCGTCCAGTCCCTGTCTGGTCATCTCCGCATCCAGATGGCACATACCACCCGTATGGAGCTGTATGACCTTGGCACCGGATTCCGATATCGTCCTTGCATCTACATCGGAATCAATGTCCGCCTCCATAACACCGATCTTCAACTTGTCCTTCAATGTCTCGATGGTCCGCATCAAAGTCGTGGTCTTGCCTGATCCCGGTGACGACATCAGATTTAACAGAAACACACCTTTTTCCTTCAATTCCTGTCGAAGCTGTTCTGCCTGCTTGTCGTTATCGGCAAAAACGCTCTGTTTAATTTCCAGAATTCGCACTTCTTTCATGTAATACTCCATTCTTCTGCCTCAGGCACAAAAACAAATGCCCTCTGCGTAATCGCTTGTTTTTCTTTTATCACTCAGAATTACTTTCATAACTCACGGAGAATGCATGCTCTTCGCATTCTCCCAGACATGACTTAGTAATTATACGGAGAATGTACGCTTTTTTGCATTCTCCTAAGCATGACTTAGTTATACTTGGACACCGTATTTTGGTGTCCTAGTATCACTTCATGCTTTATTATACTATAGAACATGCGGCCGATTCAATCAGTTTCTCACAGCTTTGATATATACAAAATGTGGGAATTGTAGTAACACCATCTATCTGTGCTGTCGCCGTGCAGCAGGTGTGTGGAATGTTTTGAGCTGTCTTGTCACCTGTCTTGTCTTTCTTTCATAAATATCTTTTCTAATGCAACGGTTTGGTGTAGAATGTTTGTAATTAACAACCACACCTTCATGAAATCGGGATGAAGAATGAAAACCAACGGAGGAAACACAATGGACAGACAAAACCTGACCTTGCTCACCGATCTGTACGAATTGACAATGATGCAGGGATATTTCAGAAACAAAGATCAGAATGAAACGGTTATATTCGATGCTTTCTACAGAAGCAATCCCTGTGACGGCGGCTTCGCCATAGCGGCAGGATTAGAGCAGGTGATCCAATATATCAAAGAACTGCATTTTGAACCGGAAGATATCGAATATCTGGCAAGCCTCGGCATTTTCGGCAAAGATTTCCTCGACTATCTGAAAGATTTCAAGTTCACCGGGGATATCTACGCCATTCCGGAAGGAACCGTAGTCTTTCCGCGGGAACCGCTTGTGAAGGTCATTGCACCGATCATGCAGGCACAGCTTGTGGAAACCGCGATTTTGAATATCATCAACCACCAGAGTCTGATCGCAACGAAAGCTGCCAGAGTCTGCTATGCCGCCCACGGCGACGGCATCATGGAGTTCGGTCTTCGCCGCGCCCAAGGACCGGATGCCGGCATTTACGGCGCGAGAGCTGCCATGATCGGCGGCTGTATCGGCACTTCCAATGTTCTTTGCGGACAACTTTTCGATGTACCCGTAAAGGGTACTCACGCCCACAGCTGGATCATGAGCTTCCCCGATGAATATACGGCATTCAAAACCTACGCGGATATGTATCCTTCCGCATGTATCCTGCTGGTAGACACTTACGACACATTAAAATCCGGTGTGCCCAACGCGATTCGCGTCTTTACCGAGATGCGGCAGGCAGGCATTCCGCTCACATTCTACGGCATCCGCTTAGACAGCGGTGATCTGGCCTATCTGTCTAAGAAAGCCCGTAAAATGTTAGACGATGCAGGCTTCCCCGATGCGGTCATCTCTGCCTCCAATGATCTGGACGAATTCCTGATCCAGAGTTTGAAAGATCAGGGTGCCGCCATCAGCTCATGGGGTGTGGGCACACACATGATCACTTCCAAAAACTGTCCTTCCTTCGGCGGCGTTTATAAATTAGCTGCGGTGATGGGTAAAGACGGGAAATTTATTCCCAAGATCAAGCTCTCTGAAAATTCGGAGAAAGTCACGAACCCGGGGAATAAAACGATCTATCGTATCTATGAGAAAGAAACCGGCAAGATCAAAGCCGATCTGATCTGTCTGGTAGACGAGAAGTTTGATGAGAATACACCGCTGCTTCTGTTTGACCCGAATGAACCGTGGAAGAAAACGAAACTGGCCGGCGGAAGCTATACCTTAAGGGAGCTCATGGTTCCCATCTTCCAAAACGGCGTATGCTGCTACTCTTCACCCAAGGTTATGGATATCCGCGCTTATTGTCAGGAAGAACAGGACACGCTCTGGGAGGAAACCAGACGTCTCGTGAATCCCCATAAGGTATATGTGGACCTGTCCAGTAAGCTGTATGATATTAAGATTTCTCTGTTGGATCAGATGAATCAGTAAAGAACTCCTGAAATGCGTTTTAAATGCGTTTTTCACTCAAAAAACGCATTTAGACGCATTTAAAACGCATTTAGACGCATTTAAAACGCATTTAAAACGCATTTAGAAACTTATTTATTACTATAATATTTCGCCGCACGGCCTTTTCCTTCCAATCGGAGTATTCCCTCAGACCGCATTTTATCCAAGGTCGTTCTTGCCTGTTGCCTTGTAAAACCGCATAACTCCCGAACTTTTTCATTTGTAATAAATTCAGCAGATTGTAAATATTCCTCTATCAGATTTTTCGCCTTTACATAGCGAATTACCGTATCTTGTGTATATTCTATATCCGATTTGATTGCGTCATAAACCTTAGCAGTCAGCATATACTCCTTTCCTGCTAACCCAATCAAACCATCCCTTACAAGATTATTACATCTTTTCCGTGCCTCTGTTATCGGAAGTTGTGTTAATTCCTGTGCTTCAGACAACATAATCCTCTTATTATCCGTCAAATACCGTAATATCATTAATTCCGGCAACGGAAATGTTCTTTGCAGCTTGTTCTGTTCACTGGCAATGAATTTAACAAAATTCACATCGTCAATTGCACTGAAAATTGTCAGCGTTACGGCTTCATTATATGCATGATATTGCGGATATGGTTTTCCTGAAGAAATCATCTCTCTAAAAATAATGTCAACCCCTTGCCCTGTTCTTTGCACATATTTCAGTCGTTGTAATGTTTCGGCTATCAACTTATTTCTTGGCGTAGACGGGTGCGTAATTATGTTTTTTTCAGTCACTCCCTCCGGAAATGAGCCCGGATTTTCAATTACAATTCTATCAGGATAATGTTTCACATACACTGCTCCTATATTCAGATAGTCCCTATGTGACAACGCATTTAAGAGTGCCTCCTGAAATACTTTCTCCGAAAAATCCTCAACCTCCAACCGAAAAAGTCCCACCTGAACATTTACGATTTTATTGCTATTCTGTATCTTTTCAGTTAATCGGTCAATCACAGATATAATCGGCTGTTTTAAATCCAACCGTGAATCATATTCTTCCAAATTATTTACCGAATAGTGAAGATATATGACTTCTGCCTGAGGCAACAGGCGATTTATCGCCGCCTCTTTTCCTACGAAAAGCAATCCTGCAATAGTCAGTCTGTCAACATTTCCATCTTCTTTTATTAATCCTAAATCTCGCAAAAAGGACATATCCTCCAATTCAGGTAAAGAAGAACTCGGATCGCGCATTTTCAGTTTTTCCTTTAAATTATATATCTCTAATACATTTACATCTTCAATAGTGCTATCCGCTAAAATCTGCCCTGAAAAATCAGGAGACTGAATAGAGGTGTACTTATTGCTCATCTCATTCGGATAATACGGCTTGGAATTCCTGCCTAATCGCTTTAGGCATCTTCCTATCTACTAACAATTTCCACAGTCGGTTGTATGATACAGCCATTTTCAAACCTCCATCAGCAAGCACATCACATAAAATGATGTCTATTATTATATCTCATGTCTTCCCTATTTTCAAGAAATCCTCGCACCACCTTGCGAATTTTGCTGCAAATTAATAAAATTCCCTTGTATCAATCCTCATTAGTAAAGCGGGTTGTTTTTTCTTTTACGATATTCTCCTGTGACTTTCTTGGATAGGGTCTCGGATCATCCGTCAGTCCGGCGAGATAATCCATGCTGGTATCTAACGCCAGCGCGATCCTCTTGCACTGTTCAAACGTATAGTAACGTTTTCCCTTTTCAATCTTTGAGTAATCACTCTGATCGATTCCCGTCAAAAGCTGCATTTTAATCTGCGTGTATCCTTTTTCTTTTCTTAACTTCCTTAGCCGATCCATATATTTTCCTTTTTCATTCAGTCGTTTCATCTGTATATTCCCTAAACATACACACTTTATTCTCCAACCAGTTCCTTGCTTTTCGCCGGTGTACAGTCGGAATCACTTCGTAGTGTGTAATTAGATTATGGCAAACTGACCTATTGACATTAGGGATAAATTGACCTATTCTTTTTGTGAATCCACATAGGTCGTATTGACCTATTCCAGACATGATAAAAACAAAGGATACTAATGATGAAGGCATTTATGAATACAGAAGACCGGAAAATATCTCTCCCGAAGATTATGTATATAGGCTGTTACTGTTTCTTACTGACAGTATATCTATATTTTACATTGCAAAAAGGTTACTCTATCATATCCTGTGACACACCGAAAGAGCTGCGGGAAATGACTTCCGTAGCCGTTGCCCATCAGTTTGCCTATGGGCACAATCCCTACTCCTCTTCCGTACTCGGACACGATATTCCTTCTGTCACGAGTATCTATGGTTTACTCATACCGCTCCTTATGAGTCCCTTTATCCGCTTATTTTCCGTTACGCCTTTAAGCGTTTTACAGATATGCCAGCTGCTTACCCTGATCGTGGAAATCATCGGAGCCGTTTTCTTTTATCGTCTGCTTGTCAGAAAAACCGGAAATTATTTATTGTCTCTGTCCGGTGCAGTCCTTTTCCACACATGCTACTGGCGTTATTCTGCTTTCGGCGGCGCTTTTCCCGATCAATGGGGCTTAACCTTGTCCGTTATTCTCGCGGATCTCTTAAACGCAGATGAACAGAAAAATCATTATCGTCCGTTGCTCTATGCCGTAGGGATGATCGGATTATTTTATATCAAACAATATTTCGTACTTGTATTGATCGGACTGTGTATATACCTGCTTCTTTATTCCAAGCGGGATTTTATAAAGCTGATTATTTACGGCGCTATTCTGGGCATCCTATCCGTCATTTTCACATATCTCCTTTTCCCGCTGTATTTCTCGGAGGTATTTCCGATTGCTCACGGGCAGACGATTACCGGTGTCGCCTCCTACTCGACCACACAAATTCTAAGGCTCTCCGTCTACTATGGACCTGTTGTGCTGTTTGCCATAATCGGCTTTTTGACCAGTAGATATCAGATAATCAGAAAGAAACATCTGCACGGCGAAGTTACTTATGAATTGTGCCAGATTATATTTATTTTTCCGCCACTTTTTCACATTGCCGAAAACCAAGGCACCAACTATACATACTATTTACAGTTATGGTATCCCTACATCATTCTGTACGGCATCACCTCCGCGTCCGTTTTGTTAAGACATCTGTATCATAAATGTATAAGTCCGATGTGCGGCAAAGTAAAAGTGCTTCTTCTCAAAGTGTGCTTTGTATCAGTATGCCTTTTGACCGCCCTGTCCCTTGTAAAAGTTCTTCCCTCATACCACTGTCCCTCCATGACAGCTAAGCAGCGGGAATCCTGGCATAATGCTTATGTTCTTCTCGACCGATATTCTTCGGAAGGCGACATACTTGTGTCCATGGTTTTGTCTAATTATTGCCTGGAACATGATATAACAACATCCAATTACGGACAGGCAGAATATAATAATTTACAAAATCTCGAAAATTATAAAAGCAGCCGACTCTGGAGAAATGTTTTTCTATTTGATAATACAGAAGAAATCTTACAGCGGAATATCTCATATAATCAGACCATCAAAAACAAAATATACGATCAGGCTTACCGTTGCATCGCACTCGTCTATGCGGGTGAATACCATCTTGCGGAGGATGATCTCATTAACGCCGGATATCACATTGCAGCCGCCGAAGAACTACAGACAGGCACACAGTGCTGGTATACACTTTTCTATACAACAGTCGACTAATTTCTCTTGAAAAGTAGTTTTCATTCCATTATGATGTAAGTAGCGTAAAAACAAGTGACTGCGAAGCAGACATTTGTTTTTCTTGCGCTATTAAATTTCGGAGGGAATAATATGCTTCGTATCATTACAGACTCGGCAAGTGACTTGCCCAGAGATTATATAGAACAGCATAAGCTGCATGTGATTCCGACCCCGGTCGTGATCGACGATATCGATTATTTTGACGGCAAAACCATTTATACGGAAGAATTCTATCGTATTCTGGACGACATCAAACGGGACGTTAAAACCTATCATATCAATCCCGCCATGTTCGCGGAAGCCTTTACACCCTATGCCGAGGCAAAGGACACCATCATCTATCTGTGTTTCTCCACAGGTATCGCGGGAACTTATAATGCCGCCAACATTGCTAAAAATAGCGTCCTGGAAGACTATCCGGATTTCGACCTGACGATCATAGACTCGAAATGTGCTTCCGCGGGATTCGGTCTGGTAGTCAGCAAACTGGTCACCATGCTGGAAAAAGGAGCCTCCAAAGAAGAGCTCATAGAAGCCGCGGATTATTTTATCTCACATGTCCGGCACGTATTTACGGTACAGACGCTCGCCTATCTGATCAAAGGCGGCAGACTCACCAAATTCAAAGGCACGCTGGCGGAAACGCTGGATATGAAGCCTGTCCTGATCGTAAACGAGGAAGGCGCTCTTGCAGTCATTAAAACCGTTCGCGGCCGCAAGAAATCATTGCGCTATCTCATCGACTACGCCAAGGAACACATTTATCAGCCCGAAAATCAGACAATCGCACTCTGCCACGGAGAAGACATGGAATCTCTTAATTTTGTAAATTCCATGGTTCAGGAGACATTTCATCCTAAGAATACCGTCATCTCGGTCGTAGGTTGTGCCATCGGCGCACACACCGGACGCGGAATCGTCGGCTTCTGTTTCTTCGACGCGGATGACGGTAAATTTACAAAATATTTTCAAGACTGAATATGTCTTCCGGTTGCGGAAGCATTGCAGCCTTGCATATACATCGCTTTAACACACGAAATGGAGATTTCACATGGATGAGCATCACACTTATACTTACTTAGAGACTAACGGGGAATTCAGGATGCGGGAACTTGACCGAGGCGATCTGGAACAGTTTAACGCCCTACTGCAATATGCTTTTCAGGTTACCTCCTACGATCTGTTTCAAACCGGCTGGGAGCAGGATGAAATTAAATATGCCAAGCGTCCCATTCTGGAAGAAGCTTACGTCATCGGTTGGTTTTATCACGACAAACTTGCCTCTATGATCGTAGTCTACTCCATGCAGGTAAACGTTCACGACACGATCATGGATATGGGCGGCATAACCGGCGTCGCCACATATCCCGAGTATACCGGACGCGGTCTGATCCACTCACTGATGCAGCACGCTTTAGATTACATACACGATCAGGAGATGCTGATTTCTTTCCTCTATCCTTACTCGATTCCTTTCTACCGCAAGATGGGCTGGGAAATTGTATCCGACAAGCTTTCTTTTACCGTCAAAGACACACAACTTCCGAAAGCTATCCCCGTAGACGGCATGGTGGAACGTGTCAGTCTGGACTCCGAGGATTATCACAATGTACATTCCTATTTCGCTCTGCAAAGACACGGCGCGCTGATTCGCGACGCACTGGCATGGGAAGAATACTGGCGCTGGGATAATGAGGATATCATCGCCGCTGTCTACTACAGTAAGGAACATAAGCCGTTAGGATATGTGGTCTACTATATTGCAAATGAGATTTTCCACATTAAAGAAATGGTCTACCTAAACATCGAAGCTAACCATGGTCTGTGGAACTATATCAGTGCACATTTCTCCATGATCACACAAGTTCAAGGAGACAACTATTCCGGTGAGACGATGGCCTATCTGTTCGAGGACAGCGAGATTACCGAGACGATTTCTCCGTACATCATGGCGCGTATTATAGATGTCAAAGAGTTTCTTACGGAATATCCTTTTCAGATACAGCCGGAAGATTTCAAGCTGCATTTCCGGGTGCACGATGATATGGCGCCTTGGAACGATGGCGATTACATGGTCTCATGGCACGATGGCAAAACCATCTGTGAGCAGGTGGAAGACAACCAGTCGATCAACGTGGTGGAACTGTCAGTCAACACGCTGACCACCATGCTGATGGGATACAAGAGACCGTCCTATCTCTATGAACACGAAAAGATCCAGACCGAATACTACATGCTTACATGGCTGGAGCGTATTATACCTGTAGAGAAAGCATACTTCTCGGATTATTTTTAAAAAAACGAGAGGACATTTAATAATCCGCCCTCTCGTTCTATCTTTTCTGTCATTTCACGTAATTTTTATATGAATATATTTTTTACAAAAACTGCTTCCTGATTGCATCGCCCTCTTCGGTCACATTCGTCTCGCGGATAATCTTGCGGATATACAAAATATTACCGGGAGACATGCTTAACTCATCCACACCGATGGACAGAAACAATTTACTTAGCTCCGGATCTGCTCCCAGTTCCCCGCAGATACCGCACCAGATATTCTCCTTATGCGCATTCTCCACCGTCATTGCAACCATGCGCAGTACCGCCTGATGATGCGCGTCATAGAACTCATCCAGCTGATCGTTCTGACGGTCGATTGCCAGCGTATACTGTGTCAGATCATTCGTTCCGATACTGAAGAAATCCACTTCCTTCGCCAGCTGATCGCTGATCAGAACCGCCGCCGGTGTCTCAATCATGATACCTTGTTCCGGCTCCCCGAAAGGAACACCGTCCGCCGTCAATTCTTCTCTGACTTCGGCAACAATCTGCTTGATTCTTCTGATCTCCTTAAGTGATGTGATCATCGGATACATAATCGCAATCTTACCGAATGCGCTTGCACGAAATAACGCCCGAAGCTGTGTCTTAAAGATTTCCGGTCTGGTCAGACAGATACGGATCGCCCGACAGCCCATAGCCGGATTCTCTTCCCCCGGCATCTCAAAATAGTCTACCTGCTTATCCGCACCGATATCCAATGTACGTATAATGACTCTCTTACCCGCCATCGTCTCCGCCACGGCACGGTACACTTTAAGCTGCTCTTCCTCCGTGGGATAATGATCGCTCTCCAGATAAAGGAACTCACTGCGGAACAGCCCGATTCCTTCTGCATCATTTTCAAGCACCAGCGCGAGATCCTTGTAGCTGCCTATATTGGCATACAGCATCACTTTGCGGCCATCCAGAGTAACCGTCTCTTTTCCTTTCAGTGTCTGCAAAAGCTGTTTCTTAGTCTGTAACGCCTCATACTTCTCCTGCAGCCCGGCAAGCGTCTCCTCACCCGGCTCCACATAGATCTGCCCAGTATCTCCATCCACTACGGCTAATTTACCGTTCATGGAAGCCTCCAGCGGAAGCGGCGTTCCGATCAACGCCGGTACCCCCATCGTCCTTGCCAGAATCGCCGTATGCGAATTGGTGGAACCATGTACCGTCACAAATGACAGAACCTTGGATTTATCCATCTGAACTGTCTCGCTGGGTGCAAGATCTTCCGCTACGATAATGACAGGTTCATCCGTCTTCATACTATCAGACTCCTGCCCCGCCAGAATCGATATGACTCTCTCGGAGATATCTTTGACATCCGCCGCTCTTCCCCGCATATAATCATCATCCATCGCCGCAATCATATTGGCAAAATTATCGCCGGTCCTTGCTACGGCATACTCTGCATTGATCTGCTGTGCCCGTATCATACTCTCAACGGATTCGATATAATCGTCATCACGAAGCATCATCTGATGGATTTCAAAAATTGCTGCATTAGCTGCACCGACAGACACTGCCGCTTTCTCATAAAGCTCTCCTAACTGCTCAATTGCCGTGTTTTTTGCCGCTCGGAAGCGCTCTACCTCTTTTTCCGTGTCTTCTACATGTTCGCGCTTAACTTGCAGATTTTTCTTGTTATAAATATGCAATTTCCCGATTGCAATACCGTCGAATACACTTTTGCCATTATAAACTTCCATTTCGCAACACCCTCTACCTGTACCGTAATCTTCATACCCTGCTTTACACTAAACCTCATCAACCCTAAAGACTTTTTAACATCTGCCCTCTTTCCGTCTTTGTCGAATTCTTCCCGCCTTCTACTCGTCCAGGCTTTCAAAAATCTGCTCAACTTCTTCCTTCGTAGCCAGAGATTCTGAAAAAGCACTGGCGCTCCCTGCGGAAATCCCCATCCGGAACGCATATTCATAATCTCTCTTCATCATCCATCCTGCTATGAAGCCCGCTACCATGGAATCTCCGGCGCCTACCGCATTAACAAGCGTTCCTTTCGGTGCCGTAAGTGCATGCACACCTCCTGCCTCGTCTACCAGCACGGCTCCCTGCCCGGACATGGATACCAACACGTTTCTTGCACCTTTTTCCTGAAGCTTCTTCGCGTACAGAACAACGTCCTCTCTCGTTTTTAAAGTTACGTCGAAAATCTCACCCAGTTCATGATTGTTCGGCTTGACCAAAAACGGTCTGTACTGCATTGCATTTAAAAGCAGATCTTTCGTGGCATCTACCACAAACAATATGCCTTTACCCTGCAGCCTCTCCAGAATATCACTGTAGATGGAATCCGGAAGGCTCTTAGGAATGCTGCCTGCCAGAATCAGCGTGTCGCCTTCTGTCAGTTGATCCAGCTTCTCATATAATCTATTGACGGAAGTCTGATCGATATCGGGACCCATTCCGTTGATCTCCGTACAATCATAGTCCTTCAACTTGACATTAATACGCGAAAACCCGTTGTCCACACGGATAAAATCAGCACGCAATCCCATTTCCTGCACCTGCTTTTCAATCTGTTCACCCGTAAAGCCGGCAGTAAATCCAAGCGCCGTATTTTCGATTCCCAGATTACTTAAAACAATGGATACGTTAATTCCTTTACCGCCGGGAAACATCTGCTCTTTTGTAGTGCGGTTGGTCATGCCCATTTCAAAACTGTTCATGGATACGATATAATCAAGAGACGGATTAAATGTCACCGTATAAATCATCTTTACCTCCCATCAACCGGATGACAGAGCGCATTGGTATTCTTCACCCTCACTTCTGAAGAATCCGCCAAAACAAAAATATTCCACTGCCCCAGCTTCATAGTAACTTACTCTTTTTATTCTACCATACTTTTTACCTTTACACCTTTTCCTTTTATTATAATGTCTCGGGTTTTCTGTGACTTCCATTTACGCTTTACTCACAAAAACACCTCGCGAAAGCATCTTCTAAACATTAGCAATTATTTTTATATGGCTTCATAACGCATTATACCGTATACTGAAATAGGAAAACGGCCTTCAAAAGATACAGCGTCGGTTTCCACGCATAGGTCGAGACGACATGAGAGGAGTTTATTATGTACGAATGCCCAAACTGCGGAAGCAATCTGAAATTTGATATTGCCTCCCAGCAAATGTTATGCAGTTATTGCAGCACCACCATAGATCCATACAGTATTCAGAGCGGTCATAACGCCGAGGAGAGCAGGGAGTATGATGTGACGATCTTTACCTGTTCCCAGTGCGGCGCCGAGCTTCTGAGTGAAGATACCACCGCCGCCACTTTCTGCAGCTTCTGCGGCTCTACGGCTATCCTGGACAGCAGGATCGGCAAAGGACGCCGCCCCGTCCATATTATTCCTTTTTCCAAGACGAAAGAAGACTGTAAGGCTTCCTACGCCAAGATGATGCGGCGTGCCATCTTTGCACCGAAAGAGTTAAAAGATGAAGAAAATATTGAAAAGTTCCGCGGAATCTACATGCCCTACTGGGTCTATTCTTTTGAGAAAAAGGAACAAATCACTTTCCGCGGCAGCGAAAGCCGCCAGAAAGGTGATTATCTGATCACGAAGCACTATGATATTGTCAGTGATGTGGATGCCGCCTATGAGGGGATTTCTTATGACGCGGCCGCTTCTTTTTCCGATGATCTGAGTGGAGCCATCTCTCCATATGACATGAAGTCAGGCAAGCCCTTTGCACCATCGTACCTAAGCGGATTCTATGCAGATATCAGTGATGTGGACAGCAGCGTGTATGAGCAGGAGGCCGGAGATCTGGCGGCCGAGGACTGCTTTAGTAAGCTGGCGAATGACAGTGTCTGTTCCCGATACCATGTGAAGGATCAGAAAAATGCATATTCCCTGAAAAACGCACTGCGCCCGGAATGTACCGCCGCAGAGTCGGCTATGTTTCCGGTATGGTTCCTCTCTTACAGAAAAGGTGACCGGGTAGCCTACGCCGTGGTCAACGGGCAAACCGGAAAGGCGGCCGCAGACCTGCCGGTAGATCGGAGAAAATATGTGATCGGTTCCCTGCTTCTGGCGATTCCGCTGTTTTTAATACTGAATCTCCGTTTTACCATCAGACCTAACATTGCACTGATCCTTTCAGCGCTTCTCGCGTTTGTGTGCGCTCTGATTTCTTTTTCACAGATGTCCCGGATCAGGGAAAAGGAAACAAGGGAAAATGACAGAGGATATGTCTATTCCAAGCAGAAAAACATCCGCCGTGCAAATAAAAACGGTGCAGATGACAGTTGGGTGAACTATGCCGAAACCGGACAACGGAAACCGTCTAAGAAATCCGGCAATTCAATAACAATATCACAGATTATGATCGGCGTGTTCGTCGCCGTGATGTTTGTAATCGGCATGCCGCTTATCATAGTCTTCCTGGCTTCTAACGGCGCTAATGCCGCTGTATTGACGGTAGTCTTCCTATTATTGTTTGCCGTCTTTACGCGCATAACCTCCTCGAACGGATCACCAAAATCCATATGCATTGGTTCGCTTAAGGAATCTCTTCCGGTACTGGCAAAGCCCGTTGCGGCGATCCTGCTGGCTATTGTGATCATTATATGGAATCCCGTTTCAGATCTGTATTATTACGGAGGCGCAGTTATCTCTATGGGCGCGGTTATCTGGACACTGATGGACATCATCGGAAGATATAATATGCTGACTACACGTAAGTTACCGCAGTTCAACAGACGGGGAGGTGATGAAAATGCGTGAGAATAGTGTTGCAAAACTCTGCATACTGATCGGAATCATCACTGTAATTGCAGTGGCAGTCTTGTATCCATGGAGTACATTCAGAGGTAAACAGGATAATGATACGGAGACAGAAAATACGGCCGGGGAGTCTTTCGCTGCGGACGAAACGTATATCGACGATAAATCGCAGGCAGCCCTCGGTGATAGCGAAGTTTACACGAATTCAGAAACATCTTACCGCGCATTAATCGAGGACGATGCACAACTTCTTAATGATGAGGAAGAACGGGAACTTGCTGCATTAATGCAGGAGATCACAGCCTACGGTAACGTGGCTTTTAAGACAATAGACTACAATGACCGCGGCACGGAATCCTATGCCCGGAAATATTACAAAGAGCAGTTCGGCACAGCCAGCGGAACTCTTTTTGTCATCGACATGGATAACCGTAATATATGGATTCACAGTGACGGGGCTGTCTATAAGGTAATCACCGAATCCTATGCAGACACGATCACGGACAATGTTTACCGCTATGCATCCGCCGGAAATTATTACGATTGTGCGGCGCATACATATGACCAGATTCTGACACTTCTAAAGGGACAGAAAATCGCTCAGCCTATGAAGTATATCAGCAACGGTTTGCTTGCCGTCATCCTTGCACTGCTGTTGAACTATGGGCTGGTAAGTTTCTTCGCCAGAATTAAAAAACCGGGGCGAAGAGAAATTCTGCGCAGCGGAAAAAATCACTTTAACTATACACAGCCAAAGGCTTTCTTTGTCCGTGAAAGCCGCACCTACAATCCTGTAAACAGCGACAGCGGCAGTAGCGGGAGCAGCGGCGGCAGTAGTGGAGGAAGCAGTAGCAGCGGCGGCGGTGGCGGGCACAGCTTCTAATGCTGTGCCCTGAAATGACCGCAAGCAATTAAAACCTAATACTCTTTCCGATTAAAAATACCGACAGTCAACGGATAAGATACACCAAAAGCCGCCATTGAACATACAATCAAAGCAACTGCCCCAAATACGATAGTCGTAACCCCCGGCTCCAACAGATCATTCAATATCGTGATGATCGTATAATCAATGCCGAACGCACAGAGTATAGCAATCATCCAGAACATTTCGCCTCTTTCCTCCCCGCCTGCATAGAACATCGGAAAGAATATTGCTCCCATAAAAAGGTTCATACTGATCCCCAGTGCAAACAATGTAAGAACGGCAATATGCTGATCAAACGGACATCCGTGAAAGAGCCACGACAACCCCACTTCAACTCCGACAAAAAATGTTCCGACAAGCAGCCAGATCACCTGATTCAAAAACTGGCTTTTGACAATATCCGCCCGCCTTACCGGCAAGGTCAATTTATACTTTCCCCATTTCGTAGTAAACTCGTTCTTGGCAACAATGATTGCACTTAGGGAAAATCCGATACTACCTATCATCACATAACCGATCTGCACCGACTGACTGATCACAGCGACACCGAAAATTCCAAATAGAATCATAAACCCTGCAAATACTTTTGCATTTGAGAGCGTTCCATATAAATTATTTCTCAAGAGCCCTTTCATGCCCGTTCCCCCTTTACTAAAAGCAGCATAATCTCATCGAGTGAAACATGGTCTACGACAACATCCTTGTATTTGCGCTGCGCTTCTTTCCCGTCGGGAACTAGCACATCGATCTGAAAATCCCGCTTTCGATATGCAATCATGTCACTGCGGTTAAGTGCAAGAAACTGACTTTCCTTACAGCGCATAACTGCATAGTTATATACCAGATCATTTTTCGATACAGTCATAATAAGACTGCCGTTATGGATGAAAGTGATATAATCCGCAACTTTTTCCAAATCGCTCGTTATATGGGAAGATATCAGAATAGAGTGATCTTCCTCCTGCACAAAATCAAGAAATACATCCAGCATTTCATCACGCATAATCGGATCTAAGCCGCTGGTAGCTTCATCTAAAATCAGTAATTGCGGATGATGGGAAAGCGCAGCGGCAATCGCCAATTTCATCGTCATACCACGGGAATAGTGTTTGATCCTCTGCTTCGGCGGCAATTGAAATTTCTCTAAATATTTACGAAACAGTTCATCGTCCCATTTCGTATAAAATCCCTGCATGACTTTCGACAACTGCTCCGCGCTCCAATGCCCCGGAAAGTTATCCCCATCATAGACTACACCTATTTTCTCTCTTATGTCTGTATCAGCGTCCAGCATTTCCTTACCAAACAGTTTTACCGTTCCGCTGTCTTTTGCGATCGTATTTAAAATACAGCCGATCGTCGTAGTCTTGCCCGCGCCGTTTTCCCCAACAAATCCTAAGATTGCTCCGTATGGTAATGAAAATGATATGTTATTTAATGTAAAATTTGACTTCGGAAAGGTTTTGGAAACCTGTTGCAATTCTAAAATATTCTCCATATCAATCTCCCATTCTTACTCAGCTTGCTAATTGGGGCGGAATCTCAAATCCCTGCGTGGGACTTAGAACTTCTAAGGCAGCTATGCTGACTTTACGAAATCTGCCCTGCCGTGATCATGACTTGCCACGCAAGTCCGGAAGTACTTCTCATGCTATTCCTCTTCTAAATAAAATAAGGCTAACAACTCCGTCAGTTTTTCAAGAGAAATATTACTTACCCGCCCGATTTCTGCCGCCGCCTGCAAATGTTCCTCCGCAATGCGCTGCTGCTCTTCCTGATAAAATTCTTTGTTCTGTGCCGACACAAAGCTACCCCTGCCGACAGTCGTGTCGATAAAACCATCCCTCTGCAGATCCTCATATGCTTTCTGGACGGTGATAACGCTCACATGAATAGATTTCGCTAATGCACGCATGGAAGGAATTGAATCTCCGGCTTGTAATTCTCCACTCATGATCATTGCCTTGATCTGTGATGTGATCTGCTCATAGATTGGCTTATTTGCGTTATTGCTGATAATTATTTCCATAACCCACCGCCTTTATTTTGGGGTATGCAAATGTACTTATTGTACAAGTACATTATAACACCCATTTTATTATAGTCAATCTCTTAATGTAAATTTCCTGTAACTGTCCAGAAGGTGCTTCGTAACTGTGAAGAACAGAGTTCTGAACAGTTACGAAAATCCCGAAATAATATCCGGGACTTTCTTAACAATCTAAAACCGCGTCATAAGATTCAATATTCTTCTATGCTCTCCCTAATTGCCTCACAAGTCCTGTCGATCAATTCATCCGAATGGGCATCCGATACAAACATAGCTTCAAACTGCGACGGCGCCACATAGATACCCCGCTCCAGCATCCTGTTGAAGTAATCTGCAAAAGCCTCCCTGTCACATTGACACGCATCATCGTAATTCTCGACTTTCCTCTCTTTCTTCTCCTCTGTTTCCCTTCCTTCATTTTCCGTCCATTCAGGGATAAAAAATGCCGAAAGCAAAGAACCCACGCGATTTACAATCAAACCTTTCTCCTGAAAAGCCGCTTCCAATTTCGCCGCCTGCCGGTCAATCCGCTCATAAATTTCCTTATCTTCCATCAGAATCTTCAATGTTGTAATGCCTGCCGTCACCGCCACAGGATTACCCGATAATGTTCCCGCCTGATAGACCGCACCTAGCGGCGCAATGCAGGACATGATATCCCGCCTGCCGCCATAAGCCGCTAAGGGCATACCGCCGCCCACGATCTTGCCAAACGTATATAAATCCGCATGAACCCCCGTATATTCTGACGCACCGCCCAGCGCCAGCCGAAAGCCCGTGATCACCTCGTCAAAAATCAAAAGCGTTCCCTGCTCTTTCGTAATACGGCGCAGGAATTCGAGAAAGCCTTTTTTCGGCGGCACAACACCCATATTGGCTGCCACTGGCTCTACCACAACTGCCGCCACCTGACCGCTGTTTTCTTCCATCAGACTTCTCACGGATTCCTCATCGTTATACACCGCCGTCAGCGTACTCGCCGCATATCCCGCAGGTACTCCCGCACTGTCCGGCACCGACTGCGTCATAAGACCGGAACCCGCCTTCACCAACAGACCGTCAGAATGTCCGTGATAATTCCCGGCGAATTTGATAATCTTATCCCTGCCAGTAAAACCTCTTGCCACGCGCACCGCGCTCATCACTGCCTCGGTTCCGGAACTGACCAACCGCACCATCTCTACATCCGGTATACAGGCGCAAATCAGTTCCGCCAGTTCCACTTCCCCGGCTGTGGGCGCTCCGAAGGTCAAGCCCTTTGCGCAGACCTGCTGTACCGCCTCGATCACCTTAGGATGGGCATGTCCCAGAATCCCCGGCCCCCAGGAACAGACATAATCCACATATTTGTTTCCGTCTTCATCTATAATCCATGCTCCCTGCGCCCGCTCTACGAAAAAAGGATGCCTCCCTACAGCCTTAAATGCACGAACCGGGGAATTCACCCCGCCAGGAATTAACTCCTGTGCTTTTGTAAATAATCGCTCTGACTTTGTTGTGTCCATGCGCTATGTCCTCCAAGAATTACAATCAACTGACGTTCTGTAATAATTGCTTTATTCATTTATTTTCTTGATAAACTGACAAAAAGCCAGTCTTATATCCACCTCACCGCATCCAAAGCATGATATGTAATGATGATCTTTGCTCCCGCCCGCTTCATTGCTGTCAGGTTTTCCATTACGATACGCTTCTCATCGATCCATCCGTTTGCGGCTGCCGCTTTCACCATGGCATACTCGCCGCTTACATTATATACCGCCAGCGGCATGTCAAAAGTGAGCGCCGCTTCTTTTAACACGTCCAGATATGCAAGCGCCGGTTTCACCATCACCATATCTGCGCCCTCTTCTATATCTGCTGCGATCTCCCTAAGTGCCTCCTGCCCGTTGGCATAATCCATCTGGTAGCTCTTGCGGTCGCCAAACCCCGGCGCGGAATGAGCTGCATCCCGAAAAGGCCCGTAATAAGCGGAAGCAAATTTTGCACTGTAAGCCATAATGGGCATCTGCGTAAATCCTGCCTGATCCAGCCCTTCCCGTATAGCCGCCACGCGACCGTCCATCATATCAGAAGGCGCTGCCATATCCGCTCCGGCTTCAGCAAGGCTCACTGCCATCTTCACGAGAAACGGAAGTGTTTCATCGTTTAGAATTTCCTCTCCCTGCACCATGCCGCAATGCCCGTGAGAAGTGTATTCACACAGGCAGATATCCACAACAATATATATCTCCGGGTATCTTTCCTTAATGAAGCGGACAGCCCGTTGTGTGATTCCGTCCTTGGCATATGCCTGACTGCCTTGCGGATCTTTGTGAAGCGGAATCCCAAAAAGCATAATGCCGCCGATTCCCGCCTCTTTTACCTGTTCAAGAATCTCTTCCAGCCGGTCGATGGAATACTGAAAAATCCCCGGCATGGATTCTACCGGATTCTTGATGTTGACTCCTTCTATTACGAATATAGGGTAGATGAAATCTTTCGGATGCAGTCTTGTCTCCTGCATCATGGCGCGGATTCGCTCATCTCTTCTTAATCTTCTGAATCGGTACATAGCCTTCTCCTTTAAACACAGTTCTTCAAATCACAAAGGCAATTGGAACTCGGCTTTTCGCTTTGTAAACGATTTTCACATTGTGTAAGCGAGCACCAGAAATATTTTTTCATCCTAATTTCCCCGTCAATCACTTGGTAGTGTTCTGACTAAAAAGTAAGTCCACTAATCAGATGCAATCAGCTGTTCCAAATATATTTGTTTTTACTTCTATTATATACTTTATTAAACGTAAAAAGGCAACTAGAATTCTCACACTTTAGCCTTTTCCACGATTTCTTTAGCCTCATGGAAGGAAGCTAATTCCTCAATCGCAACATCAATACCTTTGTAATCATTAAAATCGGGATTGAATATATTTTTTTCTTTAATAATAAATTTTTTGGTTTTCCAGTCCATCTTGCAATCCAAATAACCGACAAATTGATTTCCTACAAGAATTGAAAGAGGCCATTTCATTCCCTTTTTCTTGAAATACTCAAAAGTAAAAGAATAATCGAAAAATGTTTCAAGCCAGGTTTTGTCTCTTACAATTGTATCCATTGGCGATATAAGCCGAACTTCGCATAAATCCTCAGCCGCTTTTTCATTTAGCAGTTGTATTTTGGAAGAATGGATATAGTATTTTTTACGACCGATTCTATATGAAAGCCGGGATATCTTCTTTTCAGATTCCAACTCTTCAAAAATAGGCAGAATATCAGCGGTTTTAAACCCGGATAAATGAGAAACATGAACCGGATCAGTTACCCCTAATGACGCTATTAGTTTTTCAACTATACATTTTATAGCTTCTTTTTCATCAATGGAGTCGATAGTCCAATCGGAAAAGCCTATCTTTTCTTTTAAAATATAAACAGGTTCTCTGAAAGTTCCCGGATTTCTTCCGCAAGTCAAAAGGTCTCCTCTGCGAATTAATCTGTAAAAAGCACGAAATATAGGCAAATTATAGCTTTGGTCGTGTTCTCGCCTATATTTATTCCATTCATAAGATAAATTCAAATTTTCCCAAATTTGATTAGCAGTCAATCCATCGAATTCTATTAAACTTTCTTTTAATTCCTTTTCTACAGCCTGCATTTCAGGGCTGTCTCCCTCTGCAAGCCAGCTTTCGTCGGAAGACCCCCATCTCACAATACCTTTTGTTGCTTTTTTATATAATGAATATTCATTTCTTGATACAAAAAACATGTTCCGTTTGAATGTCCATGTTTCGACAATCTTAAATTCCTTATATGCTGCAATATCCAATTGTTCTGCTTTAAAATCTTTTTTTCTGCTCCAAAGCATCATATATTGGTTTAGATGTATTGTAGGATTTGGGTCATATTGCAATCCACAAATGTCCGATACAATATCCTCTATACTGTCAGAACTTTTCTTTAACAAGTGCTGGCTCTCCAAAATAATATTGCGCATAACGTTGATATCATAATTTGTATTGTTCATAAGATACACCTTTTCTTTGCATATTTAATCATAAAACTTGAATTTATGTATCAAACTGAAATATATTTGGCACAACATTAGAGCCAAACGTTTTCACAGTCATTCGATACATAGCCTTTGCATGGATTCTATCATGCCAAATGAAACGTCTAAGCACTTTTCTTAACGACCATTCTTCATCATAGCTTCCAAGATAGACTGTGTTCTTCAAAAAGTCTGGTTGGTTTTCCAAGACTGCAAATCCGCGCTCCCTGCATTTCACAATATCTCCCTCATGATCCGCAGCAACCCCAATTTCGCCGAAGTAATAATCATTGACATTCTTTGTGTGTTCATACATTTCAAATGCTGTGCGAGGAACCAGTCCATAGAACGTTGCTCTAACTGGAAGACAGCTTTTATCTTTATCTGGGATCGCTTGATACAGTGTCAGAAAATCATGTGCTGATTTCAAGACGAGTAATTTCAAATCTGCATACTCAGACGCACTTAATTCTTTTCTTTCTTCATCAAAGAGAACATCAGAATCAGCGTCAGAAATAGTTAGCTCGGAGTGCTTTTCTTCAACAATTTCGGGTTCAAAGATGTCTGTGGTCAAACTGCCTTTCCACATCAGATAAGATTTTATTTCAGAAGGCATTTTCTGAATTGCTAAATCTTTAGATGCTCCTCTTGTGAAAGCCCCGATAAAATTTTCCGCATACAAAATGCTATCATTGCCGTTATGTTCCCATACACACCGTATTTTCATAAACAGAGTTCCCCCTTACATGTTCCAATTTTTTTAATTCTACAAACTTGATTTTATAGCACGGAATCACCTTGGCAATATTAACCGGATTCCGGATGAACAGGTAAACGTTTCAATCCTGTATTTTGAGTTATATTAAACAAATATTGTAACCTTCAATATAAACCGCCTGTCCATCTGCAAGTTGAATCTCTTTGTTATCTATTGGCAAACTCATCAACTTATCACCATTCCAATGTGGTATTATTGGATTAGGGATTATATTTAATCCATCGTCCAAATTACCTGCTGCATACATACTCCCTGCACTGATTCCAACATATACAAGACCGTCATTAACAGCTTGTTCAAGCACACAATCAAATCCTGTTCTTACCATTTCACGACACAGGACGGCACTATCTCCACCGCCAATAAAGACCGCATCAAACCCTTTCAATTCTTCTGGTGTCATAAGTCTGCTTGCCATATGTGCATCTGTCACATATGCCGAATATGTACGCTTATATCCTTTTGATAGAATTAATTCTAAGTTATACACAA
>CAMWMS010000025.1 GCA_947175435.1 uncultured Lachnospiraceae bacterium
CTGTGCAATGTTCTCCGCAACAAGCTGTGCATCTTTATCAGGTCTCTTAATCTCTTTGATATCTACGAAAACTTTCTTGCTTGTCAGCTTGGAAAGTTCTTTCTTGGTCACTTCGATCTCTGCACCGCCCTTACCGATCACAACACCCGGTTTTGCAGTGTAGATGATTACTTTCACTCTGTCGGATGCTCTCTCGATCTCGATCTTAGAAATACCGGCACTGTATAATTTCTTCTTTAAGTATTCTCTGATGTTGTAGTCTTCTACTAAGAAATCAGAAAACTCTGCATCAGCATACCATTTAGAATCCCAATCTTTAATGATACCGACTCTGAGGCCGTGTGGATTAACTTTCTGTCCCATGTTGTTCTCCTTCCTATATGATCCTATCTTTCATCAAGCACGATTGTGATGTGGCTCATTCTCTTCTCGATCCTGTAGGCCCTGCCCTGTGCTCTCGGTCTTACTCTCTTCATGGTCGGTCCCTTGTTTGCATAGCACTCTGCAATGTAAAGGTTCTCCACATTCATACCGTTGTTGTTCTCTGCATTCGCAATCGCAGACTCTAACAGCTTCTTAATAATGCTTGATGCGTATCTCGGATTATATGCAAGGATCGCAAGCGCCGTCTCCACATCTTTTCCTCTGATGGCATCCAATACGAAACACGCTTTCTGAACAGACACTCTGGCGTAAGATAACTTAGCGGAGGGTCTTGTGTCTTTATTCGCGTTTCTCTCTCTCTTTATTTGGGATCTATGTCCTTTAGCCATAGATTTATGCCTCCTTTCAAATTAGCGGACTTTAGACTTTCTCTCGTCCTTATCGTGTCCTCTATAAGTTCTGGTCGCTACGAACTCGCCGAGTTTGTGACCAACCATATCCTCTGTAACATATACCGGTACGTGCTTTCTTCCGTCATGAACAGCGAATGTGTGTCCCACGAAGGAAGGGAAGATCGTAGAGCGGCGGGACCAGGTCTTAATAACCTGCTTCTGTCCTGACGCGTTCATAGCATCTACTTTCTTCAATAAGCTCGCATCTGCAAACGGTCCTTTTTTCAGTGATCTAGCCATTTCAAACCTCCTAAATTATTCTATATTCTCACAGCCTCAGAAGAATCGCGCTGCGATTCTTTCAACCGAAACTTAGAATTTCTTAGGCGGCGTCCTTCGACGCCTTAGAAATTCTTTTCGGTTTGTTATTTAATAGCTCTGCCGTCTCTTCTTCTTACGATCAGCTTGTTGGACGCTTTCTTCTTCTTACGTGTCTTCAAGCCGAGTGCCGGTTTACCCCAAGGTGTGCACGGACCGGGACGACCGATCGGCGCTCTGCCTTCACCACCGCCGTGCGGATGGTCATTCGGGTTCATAACGGAACCGCGGACTGTAGGACGGATACCCATATGGCGCTTACGCCCTGCTTTACCGATCTTAATCAGGTTGTGATCCACGTTGCCGACTGTTCCTACCGTTGCGCGACATACGATCGGAACCATTCTCATTTCGCCGGAGGGAAGTCTCAGTGTCGCATACTTGCCTTCCTTAGCCATCAGCTGTGCGCTGTTACCAGCAGAACGAACCATCTGTCCGCCCTTGCCGGGATATAATTCAATGTTGTGAACCAATGTACCTACGGGGATTGCAGATAACGGTAAGCAGTTACCTACTCTGACTTCCGCTTCAGGACCGTTCATAACTTTCATGCCGTCTGTCAAACCTTCCGGTGCGAGGATATATGCTTTTTCACCATCCTCATAACAAATCAGTGCGATGTTTGCCGTTCTGTTGGGATCGTACTCGATACCGATTACCTTAGCGGCAATGCCGTCTTTATTTCTCTTGAAATCAATGTTTCTGTATAATCTTCTGCTTCCGCCGCCGTGATGTCTCACTGTGATCTTACCCTGATTGTTACGTCCGGCATTCTTCTTAAGAGAAGTACATAACGCTTTCTCCGGAGTCTTCTTGGTAATCTCTGAGAAATCAGAACCGGTCATATTACGTCTGGAAGGTGTATATGGGTTATATGTCTTAATTCCCATGATCTTATCTCCTTTTCCTTATATTCTATAATCCTGCAAAGATCTCGATATCCTTGCTGTCCTGTGTCAACTGTACGATCGCTTTCTTGGTCTTGGCTGTCTTGCCGTATACCATGCCGCGTCTCTTGGTCTTGCCGTCCATGTTCATCGTGTTGACCTTAGCTACCTTTGTTCCTTCAAACATCTTCTCAACAGCTTCTTTGATCTGCGTCTTGTTGGCTTCGGGATGAACCAAGAAAGTATATTTCTTCTCGCTCATGCCTGCCATGCTCTTCTCTGTGATAACCGGTTTGAGGATTACATCATAATATTGGATTGCTGCCATTATGCATACACCTCCTCGATCTTTGCTACGGCATCCTTAGTGAGTACTAAAGTGTCGCCCTTCAAGATATCATATACGTTGATATTTTCTGCTACTGCTGTAGATACTGTAGGGAGATTTCTTGCGGAAAGGATCACGTTCTTGTCCTGCTCTCCGATCACTACCATTGCCTTCTCTACCTTAAGGTTATCCATAACCTCTTTAAACTTCTTTGTCTTGATCTCATCAAGCTTAAGCTCGTCTAAAACGATCAGCTTGTTGTCCTGCACTCTGCTGGTCAGTACGGACTTAAGAGCCGCCTGCTTCTCTTTCTTATTTAACTTGAAAGAGTAATCTCTCGGAACGGGTGCAAATACAACACCGCCGCCCTTCCACTGGGGAGCTCTCGTGGAACCCTGTCTTGCATGTCCTGTTCCCTTCTGTCTCCAAGGCTTTCTGCCGCCACCGGACACTTCGGAACGAGTCTTTGCTTTCTGTGTTCCCTGACGTTTATTGGCAAGTGTCTGGACAACCGCCATGTGTACTAAGTGTTCATTGATCTCGACACCGAATACCGCATCGTTTAAGTCCATCTTGCCGACTTCTTTACCTTCCATATTATAAACAGATACGTTTGCCATCTGAATGGTCCTCCTTTCATCTGTGACTCAGGTCACTATTTCACATCCACCTTAGTTGTCTCTTTAATGGTTACCAAGGCTTTTCTCGGTCCGGGTACAGCGCCCTTAACAAGAATCAGATTCTTATCTGCGTCAACCCTTACGATCGTAAGATTCTGAACCGTTACCCTTACACAGCCCATGTGTCCCGGCATGCCTTTTCCTTTGAACACCTTACTCGGTGAGGAACATGCACCGTTGGAACCCTGATGGCGATGGAATTTGGAACCGTGAGTCATAGGTCCTCTGTGCTGACCATGTCTCTTGATCGCGCCCTGGAATCCCTTACCTTTAGAGATTGCAGTTGCGTCGATATGATCACCCACTTCAAAGATATCTGCTTTGATCTCGCTTCCGAGTGTGTACTCTTCCGCATTCTCAAGCTTAAGCTCTCTTACAAATCTCTTGCTCGATACGCCCGCCTTATCAAAGTGACCTTTCTGTGCCTTATTGACACCGTGTCTGTGGATTACTTCTTTCTTACCGCCTTTGTCCTTGTTGACAATTCTGTCTTTCTTATCTACAAAACCAACCTGTACTGCACTGTAACCGTCATTCTCTTTTGTTTTGATCTGCGTTACTGCGCAAGGTCCTGCCTGAAGTACGGTAACCGGTGTTAATGTTCCGTCTTCACTGAAGATTTGAGTCATTCCGACTTTTGTTGCTAAGATAGCTTTCTTCATTCCTTCTTACCTCCTGTTGTTCTACAGCGGACCCCATTGGGGTCGTCCTAGTAGGGGTCTTATTTGTTTTTCATCTTGATGTCGATATACACACCTGCAGGCATCTCTAATCTCTGCAGCGCATCCACCGTCTTAGGTGTCGGTGTGATGATGTCAATGAGTCTCTTATGGGTTCTCTGTTCGAACTGCTCTCTGGAGTCCTTATACTTGTGAACCGCTCTGAGGATCGTAACAACTTCCTTCTTAGTGGGAAGCGGTACGGGTCCGCTCACCTGAGATCCATTCTTCTTCACTGTTTCGATGATTTTTTTTGCAGATGCATCAACTAACTGATGATCATAAGCCTTTAATGTAATTCTCATTACTTGACTTGCCATAAAAAAAGTCGCCTCCTTTTCGCACTTTTACTTCTTAAGTACGACAAGCGGTGACTGTACACTCTCCCGTGTGTGTCCTATAGTAAAAAGGCACTAACCACGTTGTTTCCGGTTGTACCGGACATTTTTGCCTGTACAGTGACTTGTCGTCAGTTTCCTAACTTGACATTCGCTCCACGGAAAACCTGCCACATAGGGCAGCAACCTCACGCTTCATAGCTATCATGCCACAGCAATGACTAGTATACATGATGTTTTTTTAGGATGCAAGTATTTTTTTCAGAAAATATGAAAAAGTGTAAAGTTTATTCACCACCCGGTCTATAAAAGTCCGGTGGATTTCGCAGATAAAATATGCTATCCTTAATTCGTTATGATTTATATAAGGAAGAGAAAGGATATACAAAATGTGGATCGCAGGCGACTGGAAAGACTATGAAGTGATAGACACCTCAAACGGAGAAAAGCTGGAACGCTGGGGAGATTATATTCTCGTGCGTCCCGACCCTCAGGTCATATGGGATACGGAGCGCACAGACAAGCGCTGGAGGCATATGAACGGGCATTACCACAGAAGTTCCAAAGGCGGCGGCGAATGGGAGTTCTTTGATCTGCCGCAGGAATGGAGCATACACTATGGGGATCTCACTTTCCGCCTAAAGCCTTTCAGCTTTAAGCACACGGGGCTTTTTCCCGAGCAAGCTGTCAACTGGGATTGGTTTTCTTCTATTATAAAGGGAGCCGGCAGACCGGTGAAAGTATTGAACCTGTTCGCATACACCGGAGGCGCTACCCTTGCCGCCGCTAAAGCCGGAGCAGCCGTCACACATGTGGATGCATCCAAAGGCATGGTCTTATGGGCGAAGGAGAACGCCGCAGCCTCCGGTCTTGCCGATGCGCCGATCCGCTGGCTGGTAGACGACTGCGTGAAATTCGTAGAGCGCGAGATCAGACGTGGCAATACATACGATGCCATTATCATGGATCCGCCTTCCTACGGCAGAGGACCCAAGGGTGAAATCTGGAAAATAGAAGAGAGCATCTTCCCTTTTATCCGCCTTACCACGCAGATTCTGTCAAAAGATGCCCTGTTTTATCTGGTAAATTCATATACCACCGGTTTACAGCCCGCCGTTTTGACTTATATGATCCGGTCAGTCCTCACACCTGTCTTCGGCGGCAACACGGAATCTTCCGAGATCGGTCTGCCGGTCACCGCAAGCGGTCTTATTCTGCCCTGCGGCGCGTCCGGGCGATGGAGCGCTGTTTAACTTAATGCCAGCGCGAACAGCAGAATACCGAGCCACATCAGCACGACAAGTGCCATCGCAATCGCGAAGAAGATCAGATACGCCTTGAAGAAATTAGATTTGCTCTTCTTCTCGGTGCTGCTGAACGCCCATACAAACATCATAATAATATTGACGCAGGGAATCATCATCAATACCAGCGCCAGAACCCATTCGCTGACTTTGACGGGCTCTTCCAGCTCGAGCTGTTCGTTCCCGTAGGGCGGTACATTGTTGTAAGGCTGATAAGCGTTCGGATAGCCGTTACCTGGGTAGCCGCCATTTGTATAACCATTATTTTGGTAACCATCGTTTTGATATGCATTATTCTGATAGCTGCCGGTTTGATAGCTGCTATTCTGGTAACTATCATTTTGGTAGCCGCCGCTCTGGTAACCGTTATTCTGATAGCCATCATTTTGGTAACCACTATTCTGGTAACCGTTATTCTGGTAGCCATCGGTTTGATAGCCGCTATTCTGATCGCCGCCGGTTTGATAGCTTTCATTTTGATAGCCGTTATCCGGCTGACTGCCACTGTATTGTGCATCGCTGTCAGACTGATTATAATCCGCCTGACTGTTGTCCTCTCCGTAATTCCGGTTCGTGTTGTTCTCTTCCATAATATCCTCCGTTTTCTTCCGTTGTTTTTAACATCATAGAGCGCTCCTTATAATCCGAATCATGGTATAAAAGTGCGCCATCATATTGTCTTCCTTATAGATATAGGGTTCTCTGTCCGGAAAGTACATACTCATACGCACCAGATAAACGCTGACCAGCAACACTGCAATCAGCACGAGACACCCCTTTAACCCTCTGGCCTTCCGGCCGCGGAAATATCGGTTCCACGCGAAATAAACCGCTGTTATCATGATGGGAAAAATAACCGGATTAAGATGCCACGCCTGCTGCCATCTGCCCGCCAAGAAGCACACTGTCGCTCTGGTAACCCCACAGCCCGGGCAGGGCAGTCCGCAGAAGATCACTAAGGGACAGAATGCGTGAAAAACCAGATTAACGACAACGGTATACAGAAGCAGCGCCGCGCCTGTCATGCCGTATTGCTTTACATCCGCCGTAATTCGTCCGCAGATCGTCTTCATATATTTCCCCATATAACCTTCACCACCCAATGCAAAATCAACAAATGTACCGGATAGAAGCCATAACAGACTGCCTTCGGGAGCTGCCGCCCTTTGCTCCCGTCATAGAGTATAATCGGAACAAACGCGGTCAGTCCATATAACTCCCGCATGGAAAACCGGAACAGATAAGCTTTCGTATACAGCTCGCTGTCTCTATACCTCAGACAGTTGACGCTCCATATGCCGAACAGCATCACGCAGCCCGCCAGCACAATCTTCGGAATCAGCTTCCCGTCATGCATGAGATAGAAGGTAAAGATCAGAAGCACACCCATATATTTATAATCCGTATGCAATGCATACGCTATCACACAACAACACGCCACAGTGCCGGACTGCACCGCACGAAATGCGATCACGTAAGCCCACCAACACCGGTCCCGTCTATCCGGGCAGCACCCTTGTACCTGCCGGACATTATTTCCGGCCCACTCCCACACGGTCAGAGTAAACACACCGAGAAACAGGGTGAAGAACACATTCTGGCTTCCGCGGTCCACAATTTCTCCCGAAAAGGCAAGATCGAAAGGCACTTCCGACACCAGCGCGAAGATACCAAGCCTCGACAGATATGCCCTCCTGCTTCTCGTGTGCAGAAATCCCTCCACGGCCAGATAAGCAAACAACACAAAGGAAATCCTGCCCACTGCTCTTCCCGCCGAATAGATCTGGCGGAGCAGATCCGTCTCATACCCTGCCGCGGACTGACGTCTGATCATCTCCATGATAACAACGGCAAAAAAATGATCAATGAACATCGTCACATACGCTATATTCTTCAGCCCTGCATTGGTAAACACGATCCTCTTCATATTCTACACCGCTTCAGTGGTGCTTCGCCACATCCTTCTTACGCTTCTGTTTCACCAGATACAATCGCTCATCCGCCTGTTGCAGCGCTTCCTTGAGCGTAATCTGCTGACCCGGCTGTATAACACAGGCTCCGGCCGATACGGTGATATTGTAGTCTTTATCACTATTTTCGTTATACACCTCAAATTTATGATACAGACTTTCCAACACGGCCTCTCCGCCGTCATTACCGTCATAGGCAATCGCAAAAGCATACTCGTCGCCGCCGATTCGTCCTGCCACTCCCTGCTCGTCTACCATCTCTTTCAGGAAAGTTCCGATCAGCTTCAGAGAATGATCTCCCTCCTCATGCCCGTACCTGTCATTGATGATCTTCAGATTATTCATATCCACATAGACAGCAAGAACCGACTGCTGTCTCCTGCCGCACTCATCGATCATCTGCTGTGTCACATCATAAAATCCTCTTCTATTATAGATCCCCGTGAGCACATCGGATTTGGACAGCGTATCCAGCTTGATATTAGAGTCCTTAAGCGCTGCCAGATTATCCTCAAGCTGCTGCTGGATCTTCTCGTTTGCCTCCAACAATTTTAACATCTTAACCGCCGCACTCATTTGATTCACAAGCAGCTCACCGTTATCGTGAAGCGCCTCCGTCATATCGCAAAGCAGAACCCCGTATATCGTTTCGTCCGAAAAGAGTGGCAGTACAACACGGTAACTACTCTCTCCTGTCTTGTCCATGTAAATATCATCGAAGTCTATCTTCTGCTGCAGTGCCGGAACAGTGCTTACCACACCGTCTCTGCGCTCCGCTTTTAGATACAGTGCCTCCGGTACGGAGTATGCCTCCTTGAACAGATGCAGCTCCGGCTGCTTTAGCATGTACAGCTTCGCATTTCTGATCCCCAGCCATTCCAGCCGCTCCAACAGCACACCGTAACTCTGATCCTTCCCTTTCTCAAACTGCAGAATATCCTGTACGAAAACTTTCATATCGTAGCTTTCTTTGATCTTCTCCTGCTCCATATCGCCCACCAGCACATTCATGGCGCGCACCGTCTTGCGGTACAGGTCGAAGAAAAGATCCCGCAGCTCTGTCCTGCCCTCGTCCTTAACCTGCATGCCGCGCAACACCTTATAGGCGCTCTCCAGATGAGAAAGCAGGATATCCACATCCGCATATTTCACACCGCCCGTGTTGATAAACTCGTCTGCGCGAAGAGCTATCTCCTCACCGCTTTTGGGATTCTTGAAACCTTTCATAGCATTTCTGACAAATGCCATCATCAGTCTCTTATAAGCGACCCGGATCTTAATCATCTGCTCTTTCTTTTCTTCATTAATGCTCCGGTGGAAGATCTCGTCAAAATGTACGTCGAAGTCTTCCAGCCGATAGAAGCCGTCTTTGTTGACATGCGTCATGCTTTCCGAGATCGATTCGCGCTTGATAAATCTGGTGGGCAACACCTTACTCTCTACCCGTTCTCCTCTTACCGCCGCACATGCCATATGTACCGCTTCCTCACCAAGCCATGCTGAATCGGCCCGCACCGACGCTAATGGTGGTGACACATGCGCGGCCTCCAACATATCGTCATATCCCAGAACGGCAATATCTCTTCCAGCTCTTTTTCCTCTTTTTCTGAGTTCATCATACAGTCCCATTGCCGTATCGTCGTTAACGCAGAATATCGCTTCCACGCCCGGATTGCGGTCCAGAATCGTCGCGAAAACATTACCGCTCCTTCTAGTAAGGTTCCCTTCCGCAAACATTTTCTCCTCGTATGAAATCCCGTTTTCTTCAAGCACACTGACAAACGCACGCTTTCGTTCCGCCGCGTCCATATTCTCTGCGCTGCCACCGATCATCGCGAATTTCTTACAACCGCACCCATGAATCAAATATTCCAAACCATCTTTGATTCCCTGATAATTATCGAAAATAACACCGGCATAACCTTTCTTCTTAGATGCCACTAAAATACAAGGAAACTCTTGATATTCCCCCAGCATCTCCATAATTCTCTTCTGGGACGTAAAACAGCCGATGCAGTCCGCCGCAATGATAAGCACATCAATCCGCCTGTTCTTCGCATAGGCAAAAATCGTATGATACTGATACTCATAACGCAGTTCCTTGTTCTCCGAAAGATCTCTGTCGATATATTTCCCGGGGAAAACGATCACATCTGCCTTCTCTTCTATAGCGGCACGCCGCACACCTTTACATATGTACTCCGTATAATCGTCCATGATACCGCTTACCAATAGCCCGATCGTTATTCTTTTCGTCTTATCTCTCATATGTCCACCACTTTATGAAATCTAATTTTATTATATATGTTTTACACATATATCTTACTACAAAAAAGTAAAAAGGTAAACGCATACGATCTAGATTCTTAAACAAGCCCGGCATACTATGTTACTATTCACGGCCTAGCCGCTCATAGTAACATGATGCACACAAAATGCTAAACGTGAATTGTAACGATACTATACCGCCCTCACGCTCTCCCGCAGGATCAGTCTCACTGGCAGATTTCGAACCGGTTCTTCCAATATCCCCTTCCGCAGTTCCTTCAAAGCCTGCACGGCCGCCATCGCCCGCTCTTTGGCATCCTGTCCCACTGTAGTAAGAGCGGGATAACAGTTCCTGCTTAAGACAGTGTTGTCAAATCCGACCACGGATATCTCATCCGGAACCGGAATATGATTTTGTTGTAAAAAATAGAGCAGTTCCACCGCATAGGCATCGGACACTGCAAAAACCGCCGTATACTGTTTGATATGTGTTAAATGCTCCTTATAAAACCGTAGGCGCTCCTGTCGGCTCATGGGGATTTGAAGCCAGTCAACCTGACATTCCTGCGCGCCTGCGCGGCAGCCATCCATCCGATCTTTATCCACACATATATTATTGTCGGAGACGCACAAAATCCTGCGATGCCCCATGCGACGCAGATAGTCCCCTACCTGCCACCCACCATCGAAATTGTCAATAATCAGATTGCATATCCTCTTATTCTCCTCGAAATATCCGTCGTACACGACAAAGGGAATGTGCATTTTCTCCCGAAGTCTCTCGTAATCGCTCTCACAGAATCCCAGCAACACAAGTCCGTCCATATTCCACATGGAAGCAAAGCGCACGATCTCATTCCAGTCCTCAGTTGCCTTGACCATCATAAAATAATCCGATTTCTCCAATTCAAACAGAAGCGCATTCAATGCTGCCGACACAAAGGCATCCTCCAGCACTTTTCCCTCATACTTTATATGATCGTTCACCACCACGCCGACGATTCTGGAATTATTCTGAGAGAGCAGTATCCCCGCCATACTGGGGATATACTGTCTCTCTTCCAGAAGCTCCTGCACCCGTCTCACCGTCCGATCCGAAATCTTCTTTGTCTTGCCGTGGATCACGTTAGATACCGTGGCCGTACTCACACCCAGTTCCTCCGCAATGTCCACGATTCTGACACGCTGCTCCATATTACCGTCCTCCGACTCTCTTTACCGTCCCATCACCGTAACTGTTCAGAACCCTGTTCCTCACAGTCACGAGGATGAACAGTTCCCATCACCACATCAGATCGAATATGTTCTAATCTTGTCTCTCAGGCTTTCTTATAGTTTAAACAGAAAACAGCGTAAATACAATAGGTTAAATGCATAACCCAATCTGGCGGACACACATTTATTTTACTGTATGACATATCCTTGCCCGTAAATTGAAAAGAGGGAACCGGCATTCTATCCGACTCCCTCTGCTACATTATCTTTTCCTATTTTATGACATGCTGCTATATCACAGTTTCACATCCACCGACTGATACCCGCGGCTGAATGCCACGCCCATCATTTCCGTATCAAACGTATTCTTCTCTTCCGCCTCCTGCTGACTGCCGCTTTGTCCGTCTTCCCGTGTCACCGCACTCACTGCGCTTTGCGTCGTCTCCGGTGTACTCTGCTCTTCGCCATCTACGATTGCAATACTCTGGCTTGATCCCGGCTTAGTGTCTGCCTCTGCCTTTCCTTCCTTATCATTCTGCTCGTCCTTGGCTGCTTCCTGCATGGTCTTATTCGCCTGCGCCAGCGACTCCATCTGGGAAGCGGTGGCCTGATCCGCTAATGCTTTTGTCTTGGCAAGTTCTTCTTCCTTAAACTCTATGTTGCTGCTGCCGCCCCTGCCTGAATCCAGCATGATCTCCGTCTCGATCACACCAGCCCTGTTTTCCATCTTCGTCGCTATACTGCCGTGCACATCCGCCTGCTTCATGGACACATCCGCCGATATCAAGGCTTCCATACTGCCTGCTGACATTCCCTGGCTCTGCTTACCGCCCTGTTTCTCCTGCGGCTTCGTTCCCAGAAGATCATCGAAGGAAGATTCTTTGCTCTTTTTCTTCTGATTCTCCTCCCGTTTGACTTCCATCTGGCGCTGGCGAAGCTGTACTTCCAACTCACTGATCTGCTTCTGCAGCTCCTGCCGCTTCTTCATCTTCGTCTCCATCGGCACTTCCTGATTAGCAGACAGCTCATGCATCTGTTTCTGCAGATCCTCTATCTGTCTTCTCAGATCCTTGCTGACCGGATCCATCTGATCCGCTGCTCCCGCTCCCATTCCTGACATATTCGGCTGCATGCCGGCTCCGCTTACTCCGCTTATGTTCATACTCATACGCTTCCTCTTTTCTGCACACGTTTTTATTTTTTAAGGCATACTATCGCGTGAGTTTGTGTCGGGTGTGCACAGACACAAATATTTTTGTTCTTCGCTCTTCATTTTTTATTTCGGTCATACGACTGTGCCTATAAAGAGAAATGTTGCGGAAGGGCTTTTATCGGTTGTGAGTAAATCATCGTCTCCGTTTCCTATCCCGTAAGCTGCAGCATCACCCGCAGTACACAGTACGATTCTCCTTCACGCACTTCCTTACCGATCTCCGTGTCCCCGTAATATTTCCGCGCCACATGACGGATATTGGCAAGTCCGAAACCGTGTCCGTCACCGACCTTTGAAGAGTCCGGTAACCCACTTGCCGTATCAACATACAACTCTCCTTGATATGGATTGGATACTTCTATGATGTACATATTTTTCACACGATGAGAGACCAGTGATATGTTCCCTTGTGCCATGCCCTTTTCTATGCCGGTTGTCTGCTCCCGCTCTATCGCCTCGATCGCATTGGACAGTGCATTATTCAGGATAATGCTCACGTCAAAAGCATCGATACCGCCTGTCTGCGGATAATGGAAGTCACACTCAAACCGGATTCCCTTATCTTCCATCTCCTTCTTCCGGCCGGACAGAATGATATCCGTCACCGGATTTCCACTCGCCACATCTAATGAGACGTTCTGCATTTCCCGCTTCAACGTCCCGACATACTTCTCCGCCTGCTCATACGCTCCCGCTCCATATAACTGCTCCAACGTCATGAGATGATTGCCCATGTCATGTCGCAGACTCCGCATATCCCGATAAAGCCGTTCCACCTCACCGATATGGCTCTCCAGGTCCTGCATCTGTCTTGAAAATACCTCCCGCTGTTTGTCCTCCTCCCGCTCATTTTTCCATTGACGAAACACATAAGTCATCACGAAGATCGTCATAAAACAGATCACACTGTAAAGTAACATCAGCCAGTCATGATAACCGTAAATATCTAAAACGTATTTCCCCGAATCACGTTCGTAGATCTTTTCATAATGCTTAAGTACCTCATAGGTAAATACTCCTGAAACCGAAGGTACAAGCAGAATCAAAAGTTCTCTGCCCCTCATATCCTCCCGTCGTGCGCCATACGCCCACAGCATCAGCCTGACAGAACCTCCCATAACCCCAATCACCAGAAATATGTCAATGACGCACTGCACCAAATATCTTCCAAGCCATACTTTATTATTACCATTCACCGATCCCATCAGGGACTCTTCTATTTTACATTGCAATAAATAAATTTCATTTCCCACACTGGCCTGTATCAACAAGCTCTGCCATCGCAGGCAGAAAAAAGTAACGGCCAGAAAAAATTTCTGCCCGACATTTCCCCGGTCAAACAGACACATGACAAGAAAAACGGACATTACGACCAAGACATAGGCGGCTACTTCTGTCATATTGACCGGAATAATTATCAATATTTCCATGACCACCGCATATGTCGCGCAGCACAGCCATGCCGTCCTACGCTTTATCAGGAACGGTCTCACCCATACCATATAATAAAAGGACACGATCAAGGTAAGCAACACACTGTAAATATTACTGGCTATTTCAAAATACAGTTCTATCCTGTCCACCTATCTGCTCCTTTTCCTGTTGATATACCGCATGTACCGCCGCACGAATCCTGCATATTGTTTCTTAGACACAAGCACCGACCCTTTCTCCAGCCAGATCGTTGTCGCATTATACTTTTCCACATATTTCAGATTCACCAGATAAGCGCGGTGTGTCCGATAAAAATCCTCTCCCGTCTGTTCTGACAGTTCTGTCAGTTTCCCGTAATATTCGATGTCGCCGCCAGTTGTGTGCAGCATAACCTTGCGGTTAAATACTTCTGCATAGATAATATCCTCCAAAAGCACCCTCGTGGAAACTCCGCCCCTCTTCACAAGAATCGCTGCCGGGGTCTGCACTTGTCCGTTCCGATACCTGTCTGCGTCCTCCCCGATATCCTGCAGCGGCCTGTCCGTACTATCCGCCCTTGCCATTATGCTGTCATCTGTCCTCCGCAGCTCCGCAATCTCCTGCTGTCTCTTATATTGCCGTAGCGCCTTACTTAACACTTCCTTCAATTTATCGTCGCTAAAGGGTTTCACCAGATAGTGAAAGGCTCCCACATCAAAAGCCTCGTAAACATATTCTGACAGTGCTGTCACAAAAATTAAAATCGTGTCCCTGTGCTGTTTACGCAGTTCCTCTGCAATCTCCATTCCGCTTTTTCCCGGCATCTGTATGTCTAAAAAAAGGATATCCGGCGCTTCTTCCCCACGAAGATCAAGTATCTCCTCGCCCGAATCGCAACAGACGATCCGACAGCCTGCTTCCGCCTCCCAGCACATTTTCTCAATCTTGCTCCGAAGAATTTCCCGCAATGCCCTGTCATCATCACATACCATGATTGTTACGGTCTTCATATCCTGTTTATTCCTTCCCGATACTCCGTCGGCACCGTGCCATATCTACAGCTTATTATACATGAAATTTATATTTTACTCTTCTTTTATAAAGGGAAATGTTGTGAATAGACTGTTTTTTGATGTGAACAAAAGAATATCTCTATGCATGAATTAATCGCGGCACAACCCGCTCCACTCGCAATCCCCACAAATCTCTTCTCTCCTGCCGACATCAAGTATATTCTCCCGCACCAGCTTCTCAAAATCCTTCCAACGCATCTCTACGCCTGCCTCCAATCCGCAGTACGCAAGAACCTGACGGTCATAGCGCTTTGCCTTTTCTAAGCAGGTACTCTTGCCACCCTGATTATTCGGGCAGCGCACGCATACATCATCCGTCTCCTTCAGAAGTATGACTTGGGGATCTTTCTGAAGCTTCTCCTTCATCGCCCACATATTCTCCGTAAATTCTCCGCTGTAGCCTTTCCCTTTAAAAAAGGAAAAGCACATACCATGATGTGCTCTGATCCTGTATATCATATATACTCCCTTCATATCAGACAATACTTCCCGCCTAACTTTTACCCGTTCGTCAAGCGTACTGTCTGAGAACCTCTTTTAACATGTTTCTCCCATAATGCCGCCAAGCGGCTTACGCAAAGTGTTACTCAATATCAATGCCAACGCAATCTTGACCGCATCCGGAATGATATAAGGAATCACACACCAGCCGAGCACCGTCATCAGTCCTACGGCTCCGGTGCTTCTCATATATACCAGCATAAACCATGCCGTACCGAATGCGTAGCAAACAATGAGTCCTATCACCATGGATACTGCCTGCACCCATAATTTCCTGCCAAACAGTCTCTCCATAAGCCACATGGATAACGCCGTAAATATGAAGCCGATAATATAGCCGCCCGTATTTCTCAAGATAATGCCGATTCCTCCCGTAAATCCCGCAAAAACCGGAACACCGATCGCGCCAAGCAGCACATATACGACCACCGACAACGTACCACGTTTCCCTCCGAGTATCGCCACTGACAGAAATACCGCAAAAGTCTGTAATGTAAAGGGAATATCCATGGGTATGGATATCCATGAGCAAATAGCAATCAGCACGGTAAAAATACCGATGTATGCCATATCATACGTCTTACCCTTTCCCGCTGCTCTCATCTGTGTGTTCCGCGCCTGCGTGCTTACTCCTCTGCTCATAACTTCCTCCAAATATTCCGATTATTCTGCTGTTGACGAAGCTATCTTAGCATGAAGGGCACATGTTGTCAACCATATTTTACTTTTAGTTAACAGTGTCGTAATAATCCAATATCATTTTTTCAAAAAACTGCGCCGATATTTCTCCCTGCTCAGCCATCGCATTAGATATCTGTTCCGCATCATAGCTGCCTACCTTTTGCTGTACTGCTATGATTTTTTCGATTACACCAATCTCTTCTTCCAGTTCGTCTGCAATGATTTCTATCGGCTTATCTTTCTGCAATTTTTTGCAGACAAGCTGAACTAAGTGCTCCCTTTTCCCTTGTTCCACGCCAAACAATCTTTGGTCTACCCACGCCTTGCAATAATCGAATTTTTGATCTTCCCATGTCATATTTTCCACTCCTTTCTCTGGCATTTCATATTCTCTCGGAATCTTAACCTTCGCCACTACCTCAAGCAATTCTCTTGTATCGTTATCCAGGTTGCTGTAGGCTTCTCTGTTTTCCGCTATGATCTTTGCCATCTGCTCCCGATCCTTATTGTACCGCAGTATCTCAAACAATTGCCGCAGCCCTGTATGATATTCCTCAAAAGTGTCATGCTCATGGCAGTCATACAGATTCAATCTATAATTCGTGACATATTCTTTCATTTCCTCATCAATCTCTAGCAGATCATACAAGCACCTTGCGCCATCCCATGGATGCTCTGTACCGCAGTATACGACTAATGTAATGATCGGTACAAATTTCTCATCCTTCGCCATTCCGGAGAAAAACTCATCTGTCCCTTTCTTAAGATCCTTCTCCCTGTCATGGATTGACTTTTTGTGTTTCCACTGCTTATGATAGCCCAGACTTTCCGACAACATATTCCTTAAGATCATGCGGTAATCCACATACGTCTGGTTCTCCACTGCCAGAATATGAATCAGACTGCCTCTCCACATCCGCGTTTTATCTACAATTGCCTTGAAATTCTCCCGTACACCCGATTCTTTTCCCAAATAGACAGCCTGCGTATCCGCGGGCTCCAGTTCATCAGGTTTCACAATCTGCTTTCCCCTAAAAAGCGCTCCGTTCACCTGATCTGCGAATCTGACATTGTCATCCAGATAATCAAACTGATATTCATCCGGTCTTCCCATTTCTCAGTCCTCCCTTATTCATAATTTTCATATAAGGGTCTCTTAAGAATATATGATATGTCGCAGATGTGATATCAGAATTTCAGATTCCCAGATATGTTTGAAATCATGGTAGCATAATCCCATGCGTTCTGTAAAGTACATATTTTAAAAATATGCATAAATTTAAAACGAAAAACCGTAAATGAGGGCAATTCTCTCTGAATTACAGCAAGAATTGCCCTTTCTAATCCTGATTATATTTTCAATCTCCTGTATCTGTTAATGCAGGCCATAATCTCCTGTTTCCTTGGTCTAGCAAGCTGAGCCGACACATCTCCATGTTCAAAGAGACTTTCAAGCCCTTTCCCGTCAAGCTGCTCCTCCAGGAAATCGCCGATCTGCCTTATATCTTTCTTTCCATCCATCAGCTTAAGCTCCGCATATTTCAACAGATAGGCAAGCGCCGCCGTCTGCTCCTGATCCTTAAGCTGTTCTAAATAGCGCAGTTCCACGCTCTCTTTGGCAAGGGACAGTTCGCTGGTTCCCATAGTTTTGATCTTAATGCGGTCTTCTTTTCTAAGCGCCATATCCGGTGACGGGCAACGGCGTCTGTTAAACTCGGGAAATTGTGTACGATCCGACTCTCTGCATGCACCGCCATTTCTCTTATCCGTCGTCCCGTCGGCTTCTTCACCTGCTGTCATATCATTACATATGTCGGTTGCTTTGGTGCCGGTTCCTTTACCTTCTGCTGCTTTATCCTCTGTCGTCTTACCTTCTGCCGCTTTGTCATATGCCTCCGCCGCCTGCTTCGCCCGTTCTGTAATATCGATGGGCACATACTCCTTCATCTGAATGATCGTGTCCGCCATATGGAAAAACGCACCGGAACTTCCCGCCACAATAACGGAAGATACACCCAAATCCTCATACATGCCACGCACCCTGTTTATAAAGGGCGTGATCGGCTCCTCGCCGGGCGTGATCACCTGTGCCATCAACTGATCCCGCACCATGAAATTCGTTGCCGATGTATCTTCATCAATCAGTATTAGCTCGCTGCCGCTCTCCAGCGCTTCCATCAGATTAGCCGCCTGTGATGTACTGCCGCTGGCATCCTCCGTGGAGAAATGTACCGTATCTTTCTTATTCGGCAGATTCTTGATAAAAGGGGATATATCTACCCCTGTAATACTCCGCCCGTCTTCGGCACGCAGCTTAAATGCCGTACTGTCCGTGATCACAAACTCTCTGCCATCCCCCGCTATATGGTTATATACTCCATTCTGCAATGCCTGTAGGATAGTGGACTTACCGTGATAACCGCCGCCTACGAACAAAGTAATTCCTTTCGGAATACCCATTCCGTAAATCTCTCCCCTATGGGGAAGGTTCAGAGAGACCTTTAAACTCTCCGGTGATAGGAAAGTTACTGCCCCTTTCATCGGTTTTTCTGACACTCCACTCTCTCTGGGGAGAACAGATCCATTTGCTATAAAAGCACACAAGCCTTGCTCAGAAAGGCGCTGTCTGATATACTGCTGGTCTTCGCACAGCCAAATCGCCTGTTTTAACTTCTCTTTGTCAATCTTTCCGTAGTAAAGACTTTTGCGTACACAATCCGGAAGAATGTCAAAGAGCATCTTTTCCAACTCTCTTGCATTGATCGTCCGCCCGTTCGCCGGAAATCCCGCCTCGAACCGCAGCTGCACATTTCCCTCCTGCACGCGCATCGCAGTGCGCTCCAACACCTGCTGACCGCAGCGTGAAACCGTCATCAGTCCGCTCTTACCGGAACCTTTTGCCTGAAAGCTGCCGCCTGACACCCATCTGCCGAACAGTCTCGTGAGATGATCCTGCAGAGTAATCCTCTTAGCCGGCGTATCATAATAGTCCTCTGGAAACCCCGCCTTATCTTTCTGCACCCGCACGGAGAGTCTGGACGGCGCAGCAAAAGGATCTCCTTGCACGTGATCGATGGAGAGCACATAATCTCCGAAATTGTACTGTCCCTTTAACTCTTTATAGGCGGGATAGCCTCTATGATCAATGTTTCTTAATTTGGTTCTTAGTTCTGTTGCTGTGTTCATTTTTTCCTCCATTTCAAAGCGTTCTATGCTGAATTTACCGAGTTGCATTGTTTCCTTAGACGCTGGCATCTCTTGGGAATACATGAAATGAGCC
This sequence comes from uncultured Lachnospiraceae bacterium, assembly GCA_947175435.1. Classification (GTDB taxonomy): domain Bacteria; phylum Bacillota; class Clostridia; order Lachnospirales; family Lachnospiraceae; genus UBA3282. The sequence goes on from CAMWMS010000025.1 coordinate 19,025, forward strand.
GTGCTTTCAAGATCAGGCATTCCGATACTGCAATATTATCATATCAAATATGTTTTTTCCATATCCTCTTCTCTTCGGATTCAAAGATCCGCATTCGCCGTTCAATTTATGCAAAAGTTGTTTGCAAACCGAAAAAGTTGCATTGCACCCAACCCACTCGACCTGATTTTCTCCCCATACTCCCAATTCATAACACAGACTGCGCATTTCATTACTTACCCCTTATGCCCTCGGAGATTTATGACGAGAAAAATAACAGTTAGAAAAAGACATCCAGGAATAACCGTTACAAAGTTTGAAGAGCGCATCACAAAACAAGCGGCGCAGAAATGAGGTAAAAATGAGTATAATGAGTACAGCGATCCTCGGTCAGCCGACCACAATATATGAGTATTCTGCATCTGCGGGCAACTCCACCGGGAAAACTCAGGCTACAGATCACGCCGGCAGCTTCAAAGATGCCTTAACAGAAAGCGTGGTAGATAAATATAAAAGAAGACATCCCGACCATGCCACTCACGTTGATAAACAAGTAAGGGCGGGAAAATCTGTCAAGGAACGAAACGGTGTCTCAGACCTTTCCACTGAGAATATGACTATGGCCGAATATCAGGCCTATTTCTACGCACTGCTGGATACGATCCCCTATGATTCCACGCGGATAAATGACACGAGTATCATTTCCATTTCAGACAAAGGCTGGGAACAGATGCGCAAAGATCCCGAGTACGAAGCATGGATTCTCGGATATTTTTTGGAAGATCGCGCCGTGCGCAACCCCTTCTTCGGCTGGGGCAATGATGCTGGAAGCATGATCACCGAGCACTTCGGTGCCTCCATCGAAGAGCATCACGGAGTTGGCATCAGTAAAGCCGCATTAAAAGGAAATTCCGATAAGGACGATGACGACGATGAGGAAGATTGGTGGATCAAACGGCATAAGAGAATGAAAAAGTTGATGAGGGAACAAGTAGAACGTAACATGAAAAAAGATGCTGCTGTGAAGGCTGCCGCCAAAGAAGAATATGCACGACAACAGTTCCTGAGCCGCCAAAGACAGCACAGTTTTCTTACAACAGGATCAACAAATATGTCAGGCGGCAATGCAATGCCGAACCTGGAAGGTCTGACGGCTTCTATGGCTGCAGCGGCTTATGTGAATACTTTAGATCTGTTTGGAAACGGTGTCATCGGTGATGTTCACTGAGATGAATTTCATTTTCACACGTAACTCAGGATACGGCTTCTACTTGCCGTATCCTTTCTTTGTCTGCAAATATGTTCTCATCACACAGAAAACTTCATACACAAACACAGTCAACCCAATACTTCCAAAACAAATAACAAATATCTGCACAAATATATTGTTCCATGCTCCCACAACATAATACGCCAATGCCACCAATATAGACTGATGCAGAATATAGATCGGGTAAGACGCCCGATTCAGATAATCCGTAAGCTTCGTCCGGCGGTTCAGAAGTTTCCTGCCCTGCACCAGCCATACCAGTATCGTATTCCAGCCGATATAATTAACCCACAGATCCCCATAATAGGCATGCGTATAGTATAATGTCACCAGCATAATCGTCCCGACAGCCCACAGCGCCGACAGCCAACCGATACTTTTCTCCAAACGATCCAACACCACGTCATTGCTCAACACATAATATCCGATCAGGTAAAGCGCCAGATTCTTACCGATACTGAATCCGCCGAAATTCCCCAGATAATACATCAGCCAGATCGGAATACACAGCAAAAGCACCTGCCACGCCGTCATTTTCTCTACCATGGTGACAGACTTTTCACGCGGAAAATAATGAAACAATACTAAAGAAAACAAGGAAATCAACCACAAAAACAAAATAAACCAGAGATGCCCCGGCGTAAACGCGCCGTCATAACCGCTCAGATCCGTAAAATGTGTATAGAAATATTTCCAATGCTCCAGAAGCCCTTTCTCATACCCGTCATAAAATTTTCTGGCATATAAAGACTGGAACGGGACAAGAAACAACATTCCGAGAATAAACGGAATCAATAACTTGCGAATGCGCTGTATGACAAATTCTTTTACCGTTCTTTTCTCCAGTGCATAACGTGCACTCATACCCGCAAGCACAAAGAGGAGCGGCATAAACCACGGATTTACCAATACAATCAAAGTGCTTAAAATCCTGTTTTCACCCAGCCAGATGTAAAACTTAGAGCCAAAGTCATTCCAGATCATAAACGTATGTACCGGAAACAGCAGCAAGATCGTAAAATTCCGCAGATTGTCGATGTAGTGTTTGCGCATATCGCCTCTCCTGTTCCTTAATGTGTAGAAACCTTCTTAATATAGCATAGCTGCCGGAGCGGTTAACCGCCCTGACAGCCATTATACCTTTATTCTTCCGCTCTGCGCTCTTCCAATGACCAAATATCCTTATTGCGCCTGAAATACAGACACACGCCGATGCCCGCAAAGGCGATCACGAAGAACAAAAATGCCGCACCGCTTCCTTTGCCGCTGCCAAACATCTTCGTCAGCATACTACCCTCACGCTGCATCGCCATGATCGGCTCAAACACCTGATCCACCAGCAGCCCGCCGAGAAAAAATCCGACCGGTATGGTAAAGAACTGCAGCGAATTTCTCACGGAATATACCCGTCCCTGCATATGCTCCGGCACGTGCAGTCTCATGATGGCATCCAAATTCGTACTCATAAGCGGTATGGCGATCCATCCGAGGAATCCGCCGATACACCAGACAACCGGCGTTCTTCCGAAAGCAAGCAGGAAATTCTCCGTGCTCATGGAGAACAACAGACAGTTACAGATCACCCGCACCCTGCTCTTAGGCGCCTTCAAAAATGAGGCAAAAACACTTCCCACAAAGGTCGTCACACCGATCACCGCATTCACCAGTCCGAGCGTTTTCTCACTGCCGCCGTTTCTCGACAGCATCATCGCCGGAAAAGCGGCGTCATAGATAGATGCAACCAGATTAATCGCCGCCAGAAACATGATCAATCCGAAAATTCCCCGCTCCTCGCGCAAATACATAAGACCTTTTTTCGCAGATGTCAACATTTTCTCCTGCTCCTCTCCCGCTTCCTCATTTTCCGGAATCCGTATTCCGAACGCCAGCGTAATAAACGCCACCCCGAACGTAAACAGGTCAAATGCCACAACCGCATTCATTCCTGCAATTCCCAAAACCGCCGTTGCGATGATGGGCGTCAGAATGGAATTTAAAGACCTGGCAAAATACCCCAGCCCGCCTACGCGCTGATAATATTTCTTAGGCAGCACACGTGTAGTCGCCACCTCGGAAGCCGGCTGCTGCACCGTATTCATAATGCCGTTTACGCCGTTAATCAGATACAGGTGCCATATCTTAAGCGCGTCATTATGCAGTAAAACCAGCATAATCACAGTTGTCACTGCTGCCAGCGTATCACACACCAGCATGGTCTTCTTCTTATTCCACTTGTCACTCAGGGCTCCCGCAAAAATGCTGAGCAGCACATAGGGCGCATAAGAACTTACCATCAACAGCGCCGTCATGAGTGCCGACCCTTTCTGCGTATAAGACCAGATTACCAGTGCATAGCCCGTCATCGCACTTCCAAGCCCGGAAAAAGACTGGGTGCTCCACAGCAACAGGTAGGTTTTCATCTCCCCCAGAGTATGGAAAAATTCTTTGTTTTTAATTATGTTTTTCATAGACTTTGCTCCTTATCACGGTTTTCATTGTTGCAGATCTCATTGAATCAACTTCGCAGCAAATCATTTACTGTTTCCCGGTTCGCAAAGTCCAAGAGCAGTTATTCTACTCCATGCAATCACTGCCCGATCAGACTTTGCATGGAGCTGTTGCAATGCATAACATCATTTTCTATGCCTCCTTTTTCAGCTTGTTTATTATTATAACAAACTATTTTCCTATAACATTACGCACTTCCATAAGTGCGTATCCCAAAAGATTCTGTCCTCGCCACTCCCTCATATCAAACCGGCGCTCATCCTTCATGGATAATCCTATCCCCCAAATACGATCCTGCACCGCGCATTCCGCCAGCATAGCCTCTCCTGTAGCTAATAACGCCTTTTGCAGTGCCGGATTCTGCGTAAATTTCTCTATCAAGCCACGATACACTATGATCTGCCGACAGCCGGACCATATATGCTCTTCATAATTGCGCACACTTCTCCCCGATGCTTTAATTGCTCCGACTTGATTCGTATTTAAAATCTGCTCCGCAATCTCTGAGTCGTGAAAGAGAACTGCTTTCCGGTGCATCATATACTGTTCCATGGAAGAATACATAACGTGGTCAACCTGAAAATCCGACAGATACCAATTACTTAAAAATCCGTATTCTTCTTCCGGATTATGAAATCCTATCACTTGCCTCACATTGCTCACCTACTTTTCTTACGGCTAATTCCAGATCCAAATCATGCAGTCCGCGATAGCCTGCAATCATAAAATCAACGGGAAGAAGTTTAACTACCTCTTTGCTCGGCATGCTGTAATACCATTGAAAATAAGCATAAAACTGACCGATCCAATTCGGAATAAAGCCACCTATGCTGTTTCCCTTTTTCGGGCTAAAAGATTCTCCCCTCTGAAAATATTCCCACAACTGTTCTGCATCCATTGTACAGACATACGCCTTAGCCTGATCAATATAACTGCGCGTCTTCCCTGACATATATGTTTCTATAAAATTTTTAACATCGATTCCCGGAACATAATCACTGATGTTCTCAAATAAATCGCCCTGTGTCTCGACAATTTCCTGAAGATAAACCTCGTTATATGCACCCATAACTATCTCTCCCATCCATGGCATTTACAGCAATGTACTGAAAACATCCGTAACTTTATTCTTTTCCGAATTAATCAGTTCCTTCATTGCGCGTCTCGCGGCTTGATCACGTATGTTAAATTGTTCATGAAAAGTATGGTAATCTACCGCTTCCAATGATTGCACATCTTCTTTCAGAGCACTAAATGCTTTCTCTGATTTCAAACAATACTGTATCCCTAAATCTCCCATCCGAAAAAGCTCTTCCAAAATACACACATCAATCTCATCCCTGACAAATGCTTTTGCAATATAAAAATATGACGCATTTGCTCTCCATCCACGAATAATATCATAGTTTTCTACCGGTAAGCCATATTTTATGATAAATTTTTCGGAAAGTATCTTATATCTGCGTGAAGTATCTGCCGCCCGGTGTTTCATAAGTTCTGCAAGCCATGCCAAAATTCCGGCCTGTTCAAAATCAAACACCTTTAACCCATTACAATCGAGATCATACTTGTGTACCCAGCCGTTACCACTATCGGGATTACAGACAGCCCATTCCTTTGCCAGTTCTTTATCCTGCGTTAAATAAAATCCCCTTCCGTAATCATGTTTGTCTTCACCTTTACCGTATTCCGGTGTAAATACTTTATTCGGGCTTCCATGATATAGTACCATACTTTGCTTTCCCCTTTTTTTACAATACGTCTATATTTCATAGTTTTACTCTTATCCTTTATAATTTAAAGAGAGAGTAATAACACCACTGTGCTATATACTCTCTCTTTGTGGCTAATTTTAGTGTTGTCTGCCAACGATCAACTGCAAGTTGATAATATATCGGATTTTAGTGTTGTCCGTCAACGGTCAATCCCTTGATTGACAAGCATATCAGATTTTAGTGTTAGTCCACTAGAAAAGCACGCTTTTCTTCTAACATTATTATATGAAATCACATTTTTTATGTCAAGCAAGTTGTATAAAAAGGCATGGACTGTCTTCAAATCAAAGTTCTCAATCTGCAACGTTACAATTCCAGTTCACGCCCAATCCAAATCCCTTTCGAATCCGTCCCGTGCCCGATCTGCCCCGTTACCGCAATCGGCAGATCATTTCCGGCAAACTTCCGAACAAGCGTCTCTATGGACGGCACCGCATTTTTCTCCTGCATTTCGGTAAAAGTTCCAAGCAAAATGCCCGCCACTTTCCGAAAAGCTCCTAACTGCTTCAACTGGCATAAATACGTCTCCATTCGCGCGGCTGTCCCTGTGTAGCTTTCCAAAAGCAGTATTTTATCGGTAAGATCCGGCATATATTCCGTTCCTGCCAGTTTCAGGAAACATCTGATATTGCCGCCTACTACGATTCCTTGCATCTCTTTAGATTTTTCCGAAGAGATAAACTTATAATCTATTCGGAACAAATCATCGGAGTGATTTAGGACAGTATTTCTGAAATCTTCGATCTGCTGTGCTCCATGATCGTAGAGTACATTGCGTATCTGATACAGCACCGACGCCTTACCCGTCTTCGTATAGATTGCATTTATTACAGTCGTCAAGTCACTGTAACCCCAAAATGTCTTACCGCTGTCTGCTATCACGTCGTAATCCAGATAAGGAAGAATACCATTTGCGATATCACCACCCGAAATATCAAATATTCCCTCTATCTCATCGTCCCGATAGAAATCCATAAGCGCCCGTGCACGTTCCTTGCCAGTACCGCTGAAAACATCTTCTTTAGCATAGATATAATCGCTGAATACAGGCTGAAG